>DASYHR010000669.1:0-4972 GCA_035998385.1 Dyadobacter sp.
CAGTGCAGACAGCAAGGCTCAAAATGCTTCAGAATACCGTGACGGGGGATTTTTGTCTATCTATTTCGGCTCTGTTGGCAGAAACCGCGATTTCACCCAAGATGCAAGCATGACAGTTCTTGGCGTGTACCCTGCAGGTGGAAAGTATGATGACCAGTCTGGTGCAAAAATCAATGCAACAAGTGGTACCGGTGCAGCTCCGCTCAAATTACTTACCTATGCTGACCGACTTTATATTGAAGCAGAGTTGATCAATGCAGGACTTGCAACCGGTGATGCGAAAGTAGTTTTCGACAAAGCAGTTACTGAATCTCTGGCACTTGTTGATTACGTTTCAGGCAAAGCTGCACCTACTGCTCCTAAATTGGTAGGTACTGCTGCGGCTACAGAGTACAAAACCAAGGTAAACGCTGCTTTTGCTGCCGCTGCGAAAGAAAAGCAACTGGAGATGATCATCACAGAAAAGTGGATCACCAGCTTCGGTTTCAGCGTAGATCAATACACTGACTATCGTCGTACAGGCTATCCTGTTTTATTTAACCCAAGAGATGCTGCAATGGCACCAAGTGGATTTGTTCAGCCTCCGCTGAAAGGTGATCCTACTATTTCGGGAGATCAGGCGGCTGTGCCTGTTCAGTTGTCGAGAGACTACCCACGTTCCCTTCCATGGCCATTGGATGAACTTCAGGTGAACTCTTCGGCCCCTGCACAGAAGGTACCATCTACTTACAAAGTGTTCTGGGATAAGAAATAGTCATTCATTATAGCATTGATATAAATTATGAAAAATATTAAAATTGTTTCGTCACTCCTGCTCGCGATGTCGATGTTTGTCGCTTCGTGTAGCTCCGATGGGAACGGTAATCTTCCGGACGTTGAACGAGTACCCATCCCGTTGCTAAAGCAAGTGGATAACTCTGATGTACTGATTCAGGAGCCTGCAGAATTTAAGGGTCAATTTACTGTTGACTTGTATTTCAAAGATGATGTAGCACCCAAGCAAATCGATGTTGTGGTTGCGAAAAACGGCGATTACAAAACAGTAAAGGTTATCCAGGCAGGCGTTACTTCTTTCCCTGTCACTATTGATTTGGATGCAGCGAAACTGGCAACAGCTTTCGGTATCAATGTGAACGAGATTACTCCTGGTGATTTCTTTGAAGTAGGCGCTAATATCGTAACGCAAAGCGGTCTTACTGTTCCTGCCTTCAGCGATTTGTCGAATCAGTTCTCAGCAGATGTCGCCAACTTTCCGGGTTCAAGCTTATCTCTGAAATATCCGGTAGTTTGTCCACTTGATCTTGATGATTTTGTTGGTGAATATACTGCGGTAGATCCTGGATTTATGGAGTACGATTACCCTGTAAAGGTTACACGTGAGGGCGAAAATGTGCTTGTAATTACTGGCTTCGTAGATGATCCGACATCAGTGATCAAAGTAACAGTTGATCCGAGAACGACAAAGGTGAATGTACCAAGCACGCTGGCAACTGCCTCTATCTTTGGATATACCAATCTTAGAGTAGCCGGAGACGGTGAAATAAACGCATGTACCAACAGCTTCAATATCAACCTGAGTTATAATGTTGATCAGGGTAGCTTCGGAAACTACGTGTTGACGATCAAAAAGTAGATCAAAAATTTCCTGTAAAAAGCCCCGCGAAAACTTCTTTTGCGGGGCTTTTTGCTTTTACAGTAAAACAAATTGGTCCCGTTTGATTCGATGACATCATCATCACATGTGTTTTTCCTTAACTTTGAGCAATAATCGCATTACAATCAGCTCATGGAATTTTTAAAAAGCCAACGCCTTAATAATCTCAAGTATGAGATCAGAGGTGCTACTTATCAGAAAGCGCTGGAACTCGAAAGCCAGGGTTTTAAAATCCACAATCTGAATATTGGTAATCCCGCACCTTTCGGGTTCGATTCGCCCGATGAGATCGTACATGATATCATCATGAATCTTCGGAACGCTCAGGGTTATTCAGATTCAAGAGGCCTGTTTGCCGCGCGTAAAGCCGTAATGCACTACACCCAGACCATCGGTATTCAGGATGTAGAAATCAATGATATTTTTATCGGTAATGGCGTAAGTGAGCTGATTTTGCTTTCTATGCAGGCATTGCTGAATCCCGGAGATGAGGTGCTGGTACCAAGCCCCGACTATCCGCTTTGGACTGCGTCTATTGCCCTGAGTGGCGGTACACCTGTACATTATATATGCGATGAGCAGGCCGACTGGAATCCGGACCTTGAGGATATGGAGAAAAAAATCACTTCCCGTACCAAAGGTATTGTTCTCATCAATCCAAACAATCCAACCGGTGCCGTTTACGAAAAGGACGTGTTGCTGCGAATAGCCAAAATGGCTGAGGAGCATGGACTCATCATTTTCTCTGATGAGATCTACGACAAAATTCTCTATGACGGAGCTGTTCACCATCCGATGGGTTCTCTTGTGACAGATACATTGTGTGTTTCTTACGGAGGCCTGTCCAAGAATTACCGTTCGGCGGGTTTCCGTGGTGGATGGATGATATTGAGTGGAGCCAAACAGAAGGCCAAGTCTTACATGGAGGGGCTTTTACTGCTGGCCAGTCTTCGTTTGTGCGCGAACGTCCCTACCCAATACGCCATTCAGACTGCATTGGGAGGTTACCAAAGTATTAATGAACTGATCACTCCGACCGGAAGGCTCTATAAACAGATCAATCTGGTATACGACAGGTTGGTTTCAATACCAGGTATTACCTGTGTAAAACCAAAAGGCTCGTTGTATGTTTTTCCTAAAATTGATCTTAAGAAGTTCGGCCTTAAGAATGACGAACAGTTTGTATACGATCTGCTGAGCGAACAAAAAGTGCTGGTCGTTGCCGGAACCGGTTTCAACTATAAGAGTGACGATCATTTCCGTATTGTCATTTTGCCAACATTGGACGAACTGAATCAGGCTATGGACAAGCTCGAGTTCTTCCTTGAAAACCGTCGCGTTCTCTCAACGAGAACAGTTGAAGATGTAATCGCTTAGCGGCATTTTAGTACTAAAGTTGAACCTATACATTTTAGATTGAAATAAATGATACTGCAAGACCCGTCCCTACAGGAGGCCAAAAGACAGCGACTTTTTCTGGTTTTATGCGGTATCTTTCTTACAAATGCGCTGATAGCAGAAATTATCGGCGGCAAGATTTTTTCGGTGGAGGCGCTCCTGGGTATTCCACCAGCCCGGTTGCTGATCGGTGGTCAGCGACTGGACTTCAATATGACCGCCGGCGTAGTCAACTGGCCGGTTGTTTTCATCACTTCTGATATCATCAATGAGTATTTTGGCAAAAAAGGTGTAAAACGCATCTCTTACCTCACAGCCGGTTTCATTGTGTACACTTTTATCACCGTGCTGGCCGCGACAAAGCTACCTCCTGCACAATTCTGGCTGGATCTGAACGGAAAAGACAATGCCGGCAATGCCTTTAATATCAATGATGCTTTTACAAAGATTTTCAATCAGGGATTGGGCATCATGATAGGCTCTATTGTTGCATTTCTACTCGGACAATTACTGGATATTTCTGTCTTCGCATGGCTTCGGAAAAAAACCGGAGGTAAGTATATCTGGCTCAGGGCAACGGGCTCCACCATGTTTTCACAATTGATTGACAGTTTCCTTGTCATCGGCATTGCATTTTACTTATTTGGCAACTGGGATCTGAAACAGGTATTTTCTGTAGGCAGTATCAATTACCTATACAAAGGAATGATTGCCATTTGCCTTACACCGCTGCTGTATGTAGCGCACTATTTTATTGACGGCTATCTGGGTAAGGAATACGCCGAAGCACTCATGCACAAAGCTTCAGAAGAATAGAGGGCAGAGGGTTCCGGGCAAGGGGCAGAGAAACGAGCCCACGCTCATGGCCTCATGCCCTAAGCGCAAAACCCACTGCCCGAAACCCCAAGCCCAAACCTCCTATGCTCCTAAACTTCGTCTCAAATTATCCAGAATCACCGCCGTTGCAATTCCGACATTGAGTGATTCCGCTTCGCCAAAACGGGGAATGGTGACTTTTTCTTTTACAAAATTTTCCACATCCTCCCCTACTCCATTGGCTTCGTTACCCATGATGATGTATCCGCCATTTTGAGAAAATTGAAAATCATACAGTGAATGCCCGCCCAGGAAAGCGCCGATTACAGTCTTATCTTCAGTATGTTTTCCGAGATACTCTGCCAGATCAGTGTAATACAACTTTACCCGGGTAAATGAGCCTTTGCTTGCGGCAATCACTTTTGGATTATACAAATCAGTCGTGGAATTGGAACACACGATTTTGTTAATTCCATACCAATCTGCAATTCTGATAATTGTCCCGAGATTGCCCGGATCATTGATATCATCCAATACGATCACGTATTCGGAAGCTCCTGCATCCAAAAAAACATTTTCTTTACTCTTTGCAACAGCCAGGCAAGAATCGTTCGTTTGAAATGAACCCAAGCCTTCGAGTTCAGTTAATGTGACGGTTTCGATAAGAGTTTTATGCTGACTTAAAATACTTGAGTATTTTTGCTGAAATTCCTGTGTAGCCAATACAAACTCAACGTCGAAATCAGAGCGGATCAATTCCAGTACGCTTTTGGCACCTTCAATAATAAACGACTGATTAAGCTGACGATACTTTTTGATTTTCAGCGAGTTAATATATTTAATACGATTTTTGGAAAGCATTGAATAGCGAATATAATTTCAAATACTGTATATATCTTTTCCTGTTTCTTCTGGGGTTGTCGTCCTGTGCCCGAAAGCAGCAAACTCAACTAAATGGTTACTACCTTGGAAACTCTTACATCAAAGGTAACCACGCAATCAGTAACACAGAGCTTGATGCACTCATTCCTCAGAAACCAAACCGACGTTTGCTGGGTTTGCCTGTCTTCCCTTACGTGGGGCTTTACCGGTTCGGCCAGCTAT
>DASYHR010000708.1:0-4562 GCA_035998385.1 Dyadobacter sp.
CCATCGGTTATTCCGTCGTTCTTAAAGCACAAATAGTTTTGATCAATTCATCGCGCTCAGAGTCAAGTGCCTTCTGCGGCTGACTCATGAAGCCTCCATAGCAGTAACACATCCTGAGAGGTGTGCAATGAAGCTTTAACAAGATGTGTTCGACGGAGCCAGGCTTCTACTTACTGCCTGTTCAAATCCAGCTTACTCTGTAGCAACCCATAAATTTTTTTGCCATTGATAATCATGGCACGGTTATAAAGTTAAGTGGTCAGCGTGGCAAAATTTCTGACGGTCCATTTTCGGAAAATGTTGGATAGAAGCGGTAAGATCATCGGCAAACATGAGGGGAATGGATAATATTTTACAACTTGAAGTGAAGGTGCTCATAGTAGATGATAATGAGGAGCTCGCGAAAATCAATGCGCTTTTCCTGAGTTACCATGGATTTTCGGTAATGGTTTGTACTAACGGGCAGGAATGTATGAAATGTGTGCAAACTTCGAAACCAGATATCATAATGATGGACATTGATATGCCGGGACAGAGTGGATATGAAATTTGTAGGCTCATCCGAGCTCAGGATTTCGGAGAAAATTTGCCCGTCATCGCTTACACTGGAAGAAACTTACATGCTTTCAGATCTGATCCGGCATCCGCTTTATTTGATGACTATCTTATCAAATCAACTTCGCTGGATCAAATCATAGACGTATTACTAATGCATCTGAAGTTATTTCGAAATAGAGAATTATAGGATCAGATTCATTTGCAATGTCATGATTTTCGATTTGTACGAAAGGCTCTCATTGAATATCTGACTGTAGACGGGTAATTCGGAAGTGCTGACTGTATCCGGCAGTTAACAATATTGAACCGTTTCTTGCAGCAAAGTAATTTCTGGCTTATGAATCCGCTGGGATTTGCTGACACGAAATGCTGCAGCTCAAAAAGCGGCAGTGTGTGGCAGTTGTGAAATACATAACGCAAACATCCAGGAAAACGAAGGCAATCAGAGGTAGCTGGAGCGGTTGTTTATACAAATTCCCTGAACCTTTTAATATTCTTACATTGAACAGAGATGGAACTATCATAATTATCGAAGATGACAGCGATGATCAGTTTTTTATGGAGGAGGCTTTCAAAGAAATAGAAAGTCCGAACGAACGTATCTACTTTTCGGACAGCAAATCCGCACTCACCTATCTTAATGCCAGGATTGCTCCACCATTTCTGATCATTTCTGACATCAATCTGCCTTTACTGAATGGAATTGCCTTACGCGCAGAACTGAAAAATAATGCTGCCATCAGCGTCAAGTGTGTTCCACATCTTTACCTTACAACCGTTCTTAATCATCGTTACCTGCAGGATGCCTACTGCGAGTCGGCGCAGGGGTTCTTTGTGAAGCCTGGTGGTTTTAAACAGTTGAAAGAATTGTTAAACATTATTATGGATTACTGGAAAGCAGCTGCAGATTCGCGATAAATCATATTGCTAAACCTTTTTCAATCTACTAAAACTACCCGGCAGCCCTGTTTGCAGTAAATGATTATGAATCCGGTTAAGGATGATTGTTTGTAATTACAGCTTTTTCCCAAGTGAGGGGCTTGGCGTAAGAAAAGCATAGGTAGAAAGACTCCACCCAAATTACACAATATCCAGCATCGCTGCTTTGGATATAGTATGATGACCTCACAAAAGGTTCTTATTGCTCAGGTTCTAAATTGTTTTTGTTGCTAAGATACGCACCAGCTCGCTGCAGGAAACTGACAAACTGCTCGTCAAGACTCACTCTATTTTTTGTAACTTTGAATTGTAATAGTATAATATGTTATTATTTTAATACAATATCGAGGTAATATTCAGACATTTTATGTAAAATATTACCCCGTGGAACAGTTTCAAAACGGTTAAGTTTGTCAATGGTGCTTTAGAGAGCACGGGCGGCGGACCAGGTTATTTCAAAACCTCACCTAACGAAGAAAAGCACTTTATTACTGAGTTCTTTTTCGATCGGATTCACATCGTGTGGCTGCAGAAGTTTATAGTTTCAGGGCACGTACTTTCAAGGTTAACTATTTTGGTTCTGCGTGCGACTATAAAACAAATGAGATTCATTAAAATAAAGATTAGTAAAATGGTTGTACCACCGGTGAGTCTAAATAATGTGTTTTGGGATAGGCGATGGTGCCGATATTGACTTGAATCCCCATGAATCCTTACCCCCCTCTGTAACATAATGAGTACCCCGGTTATCAAAAATCTCAGATTAAGTTTTAGTATCATAATAGCGCTTCTGGCGATTACATCCATTGCCTCCTTTTTGAGCATCAGTTTGCTCCTTGAAGCATCTGACCTGATTGATAAATCTAATCATGTAGTGCGTACAAGTGATTTATTACTGTCTGAACTGAAAGACGCGGAGACAGGACAAAGGGGATTTTTACTGACAGGTAATGACAAGTATTTGGCACCATATCAGGCTAGTTTGAAAAGCACAGACAGTCTCCTCCAACAATCAAGAAAACTGGCATTCGGCGACTCAATGGAGAGTGCAAAATGCGACCTTCTGGAAAAATTAATTATACAGCACCAGTTCTTGCTCAAAGATGGTATTTCGCAACGGAGAGCGGGGCAAGATACCCCGTCAAAATCACTGGATAGAGGAAAAGTAGTGATGGACAGTATCCGTCTTACTATTGGCACGATTCAATTTCAGGAGAAAAATATGCTGAGCAAATCTATTTCGGATAAAAGAAATCTCTCGGCCTGGTCTCCTTTCTTGATTTGTATTGCCGGAATTATATCGCTGGTTATTTCTTTATTCTATTACGAGAAAATCAGGAAAAGCATCCTTCGTACAATTTCATTGCAAGAGAAACTGAAAATACAAAACGTCGAAACTGGAGAGCGAATTGCAGAAATCAACCATTTAACCAATCAGATTGCACAAGGTAACTATGCGCTTCGGATCGATCACAGGGATAATGAAGGCTTAAATCATCTTGCAGTTTCATTGAATAGTCTCGCTGAGCAACTCCAGTTTTCCTTTGAGAAATTGATTGAGAATGATTGGTCTCAGAGGAAGTTAATCGAGTTAAACAATGTTATGTATGGAGTAAATGATGTGAGAGAAGTCAGTGATGCAGTAGTTAACTATCTGTTGGAGGTGACTTCGAGTCAGGCTGTAGCACTTTATTTGACATCTTTTGACGAGCTCATTCTGGAAAGTGTGGTGGGCGGCTCAGGCCTGGACAACCGGGTCAGAGTAGGTGAAGGGTTATTGGGAGCTTGTATGGCAACTGGCAGAGAGATATACGTAAACGGATTGTCAAAGCCCAAAATTAGACTGAGCCATGCATTTGGGGAAATTAATCCTGAACGGATATTTATTTTACCTATAAAATTTGAAGGCAAAAATATAGGCGTTATGGAGTTTGTCAGTGTATATCAGTATGATGAACGTGTAAGAAATTTACTAAGGGATTGTAGTGTTTCTGTAGGCATGGCTGTAGGTGGAGCACGAAGCAGAAAGCGGGTGTTTGATTTGTTGCTTGAATCACAAAATCAAAAAGAGGAGTTGTTTGTACAAACCGAAGAGCTTCGCTCTCAGGCAGAGGAGTTTTTGTTACAGGCAGAGGAGCTGAAAGCACTTAATGACAAGCTTGTAATCCAGCAAAAACTGGAATATGAGGCAAGACAGGAGGCTGTAGATTTAAAATTAAAGGCTGAAAAAGCAAGTCAAACAACCACTAATTTTCTTGCGGTGATGAGCCATGAGATCAGAACACCTATGAATGGAGTGCTTGGTATGGCTGGTTTACTTGCGGAAACGGAACTTACCGAACGGCAGAAAGAGTATGTCGACATAATCAATACAAGTGGAAATGCCCTGATTGCAATTATTAACGACATATTGGATTTTTCGAAGATGGGGTCCGATCACATGATCATTGAGAAGGAAGAGTTTAATCTCAGGGCATGTCTGGAGGATGTGATCGATATTTTTGCCAGTAAGTCTGCAGATCAGAATGTTGATCTTTTGTTGAGTATTGAAACAGGAGTGCCGGAAATCATTATCGGTGATAGCCTGCGTATGAGACAGATATTAATAAATCTGATCAATAATGCCCTCAAGTTCACCAGTAAAGGCGAGGTTGTAGTAAGTGTCAGAGCCAGTGACGGGGCAAATGCGCAGACGTTGTTGAAGTTTAAGGTCACTGATACCGGTATTGGTATTCCTACAGAGCGTATTCCGGATCTGTTCAAAGCATTCACCCAGTTGGATTCTGCAACGACCAGAAAGTACGGAGGAACTGGCTTGGGGCTTGCAATTAGTAAAAAGTTGACAGAGCTGATGGGTGGAAATATCAGCGTAGAAAGTGAAATCGGGGTCGGCACATCATTCTCTTTTGAGCTTCCTACCACCAGAATTGTTCGTCAGCCGAAGTATTTATTGGCTGACTCACTTGCAGGCAGGGTAGTCTACTTGGCCGACGATTCTAAAACGGGGTCCGATATTGTTGCAGGTCAGCTGTGCGCTTTGGGGTTACATGTGAACCAGGTATTTA
>DASYHR010000740.1:0-2740 GCA_035998385.1 Dyadobacter sp.
GTAAGTATACTTGAGCTAAGCCTTGGAAAGCAAAATCCCAAATATATGCTGGCGCTCAGAAATCTGGCTAAATTCTATGTATCTACAGGCGACACCAAAAATCTGGTAACAGTACAGACAGAGACTAACAAGCTCTATAAACAAGGAATTATTCAGAATCTGCCTATTATGAGCGAATCGGCGCTCATTGATTACCAGCAGAAATACGATGACAGCGACTTCACATATTCGGTTGGCACCAGTTTCGACAATCCCGTGCTGGCTTCGGAAAACTATAATGAGGTGCTTTTTAATAAAGGGTTAGGGCTGATGGCTGCCCAAAACCTGCAAAGATTATTGGTGCAGTCTGCCGACACAGCGACGATTCAGTTATTTGATCAATACCGGTTTGTAAAGCAACTAACCAATAGGCAATACACCGCTTCAAAACTTAACCGCCGACTCATCGATTCCCTTGAGACCCGGATGTTGAACCTGGAACAAACACTGCTTCAAAGACTGCCGGAGTACAAAAGAGAATTCGATGCGTTGAATGTGAACTGGTTACAGATTCAAGGTAAACTGCTGGCAAATGAGGCTGCCATTGAATTTGTAAGTTTTAAGCAATGGCACGAACAAGAAACCGACAGTGTTTTTTATGCTGCCATAATTATTCGTAAGGACTGGAAAGCGCCCAGAATAGTGAAACTGGGCAAAGGGGCCGATCTTGAAAGATTGATGGCTTACCCGGACAAGCGACAACAGAACTATGCCACACGGCTGTATGGCACAAATAGTAACCGCAAAAAAAACAATGACAATCCGATAGATACAGTGGCTATGGTAGGACTACAACTCCACCAACTGATCTGGAAACCAATTGATCCCCTGTTGACCGGCGTGAAGCAAATTTATTATTCGCCAGGCGGATTGCTCCACCGTTTGAATTTTGCGGCAATTCCCGTTAATGATGATGTGCGGTTGGGGGAAAAGTACCAGTTTTCACTGATGACGAGCACAAGGGGAATCGTCTTGAAAAACCGGGACACATACAAGAAGGATCAAATGGCACTTCTGATGGGTGGAATTACCTATGATTACGATTCGACGGCATATTATAAAGCAAATGTGGGCCACTATGCCGTGATGCAAAAAAATCATCTCAAAAAGCGGTCGGGACAGCCGGGCAGCAGCTATTGGGAAACACTTCCCGAGACTGGTTTTGAGACCGAAATCATAGAAAAGTTGTTTGCAAAAAACGGTGTGAGCGTCAAAAACTTAGGTGGCCTCGAGGCGTCGGAAGAAGCATTTTACAAATACGTGAATGAAAAATCAAGCCCGCGCTTCATTCACCTTGCCACGCATGGCTTCTTCGCCGAAAAGTTCAGACCCGATACGCTCGCTGCCAACATGGAAAGCGCCAGTATCGCAGGGGCCATCTATAATTCGGAGAATACGCTTATGCGCTCAGGAATCATCCTGAGTGGGGCCAATCAGTCTTTTTCTGCTCAGGAGACCACAAGCAGGCAACAGGACGGTATTCTTACAGCGTATGAAATTACCCAGACAAAGCTTCATCAAACCGAACTTGTAGTACTAAGCGCCTGCGAAACAGGGCTCGGAGATATCAAAGGCAGCGAAGGTGTATACGGATTACAACGGGCCTTTAAAATTGCCGGAGCTAAAAACGTGGTCATGAGTTTATGGCAGGTACCCGACGCCGCTACACGAAATCTGATGGAGCTGTTTTATAACTATTACTTGGTCAAGCACCTGTCAATTCGCGAATCGTTTTACAGGGCCGTCAACGATGTAAAACGAAAAGATGATAATCCCTATTTGTGGGCAGGATTTGTGCTGGTAGAATAGAGAAAATATCGGGTTAATTGCTCGAGAAAATTGAAACATGGTTTTAAAACAAAGTTGGTTATTCGGACTATGGCTGGGGCTTTCGATGTTTTCAGGACAGCATGACCTGAAAGCAAGACCTCTTCCGCAAAGCCATCGAACCTACCAAACAGCGTACGCTGTATTCGTGAATGTTGCATACTCCTTCGGAGACGGGCGCGGAATACCCAAATTTGAGATCATAGCCAAAGGCAAAAAGAAGAATCCGCTGATCTCCAGGTATTTCCCGTCACCTGTTCCGACAGTTCAGATGAGTGAGGAAGTGGTAGCTATGTGCCTCACCTCGGGCGCGGACTCTTTGAATGCCCTCGCATTCATTCTGGGGCACGAATTAGCGCATCATTTCAAGAGGCATGCGCTGCTGGGGATGGGTGATAGCAATACCAAATCCATTGACGTGCAGGAAAGTAGGAAATTAGAAGGAGAGGCGGACTATTTTGGCTGCTTCTATGCTCAGATCGCCGGCTATCAGCCCGTTTCCGCAGGCATATCGATTTTGGATAAAATTTATAAGGCTTATGATCTTGAAAATCAGGAGCGGGGCTACCCACCTCTTGAGGACAGGCAGGAAACGCTGGTAAAGGTAAAAAAAATGATTGCCCCGCTGACTAGCGTTTTTCAGGCAGGACAGCTATTGTATGTGAGAGGCAATTATGAGGTGGCCTATATTTGCTTTGAGTATCTGGTGGATCGTTTCCCTAGCCGGGAACTCTATAGTAATCTGGGCTGTGCGTACCTGCAGGCATACCTCCATCAATTCCCTTCCGACCAGCAGGGCTTTATCTATCCGCTTGAGTTTGACGCCAGAACCAGGTTGGAAAAACCTGTTCCGGTACGTGTACGTGGCCAGCCG
>DASYHR010000804.1:0-9234 GCA_035998385.1 Dyadobacter sp.
TGAGTCCTACGAAAAACAGAGATACCAATGCTGTCATACACATGGTCCATCCAGCCCATTCAGGAGTAAAATCCATTTTGTAGACATATGCCACGAGCTTTACAACCAGGTTAAAAACTATAAATAGTGCGAATCCGAAAAACGTGTATTTGAATAGGTCCATAATTATCAGATTGAAGAAATTGAACTACTTTCCAGATATGGCATGAAAGAATTGATTGCATTATCGTATGCCGCTTCAAATTCCTCTTTCGTAATTTTCTCAGAACCTATTGGTATGAATGTGCTAATCCGAATTCCATATTCCATGTATGTCGGGTACTGAATTACGGTAAGCCCATCTGCACATTCCGGCCACGTGTAGTTTTTTACGGCATAGAAATACCTACCCGCAACTTGTTGCTTCGAGAAATAATCCATCTGTTTATTTATTGAGGTGAAAGGATCTGCTGAATGCGACTTGTGGCAATCTGATAGGCATTATCAAATCGTTTCTTTGTACACGCTGGGTTTCTGTTTTTCAAGTCCACAAACATGGTTGAGTTGTCGATCACAACCCGGCCGTTGTAAGAAATGGAAACCAATACGCAAACGCCAACACCATGGCAACCGTAAAACTTTGTCCATGTTTTAGCTTGTGGATTTCTGACACAAGAGTAAGTATATCTCATTGTGCCGAATGGTTAGAATCCAGAAACGACATGAACCTTTCCCAGCAGAAAAACGGGAACGCAATTATGCCAGATACCACAGCGGCAATCCCGACAATGATTGCAAGAAGCAAGCGAACAATTAAAATGAGGGTTTCCATTATCAGTAAAGTTTTCGTTGGGGTTTTGACATTGGCACAAAGTCCGGAATGTTTATCGGATGATCCTGCAAGCGTACCGTAGTGGCTAATTGCTCAATCAGTTGTTTTTGAAATAGGATGTATTGATACATCGTTTCTATCAACTTCAAAGCTCTTTCATCTCTGACACCACTTGTTAGTTCATCAATTGTCGTGTTCAGGGTTTCAGCTTCGATACGGGCCATTTCATGTAATACATAGAAAGCGCCTACCTTTTCAATTACTTGCTCTTCATGTGTCATAGTTTTGGGAATTTCATATCTGTGAATAGGATTCCAAATGATACATTCATCGAAATGAATTTGCCGGTTACTTTGACAAACTCATCACATACATTGTCAACCGTAGCGTAGTTGAGCCAATAGTTTTCAAGCGCGGGATCATAAAGTAATGTCTTTCCATCATTGCTTAGTTTATACCAAGTATTTTCAATGTAAAAGCTATCACCCGATAGGAATCGCTGTTTGTTCATTTCGTGCTTTATTGATTAGATCTGTGAAGTATTCAATTCCCTCGGTTTCTTTCTTGTCGATCAGCTGCAAATAAGGCTTGTCAATTTTCTCCCAGCCAAAAAAGCTTTTTGAAGTTTCTATTTCCAATCCATCCTTTACAACTTTGCTGATCCGCTTGCGATACATCATTGTATGCGTTCTCAGATCCCTTCGTCGCTGCTCACATTCGATTTGTAAGTCGAGTATCAAAACTTGATATTCACAAATCAGCGCGCTTCTTTCATCTTGTGGTGGGAATGCTTGTAGTTCCCGTTCCAATGCCTGGCGCTGCTTTCGAAGTTGATCGAAAGAAATGTATTTCTTTTCGACCGGTGCGGTTTCAGCATCCACCTTAATTTGAGGTTCGCGTTTTTATATAATACACAAAATAATTCACGAAAAACACGAATTGACGCGCACAAGAAAAACACGTCATTTGCTCATCCCAAATAGAGCCGCATCTTCCATTTCTTCGTTTAGCTCGATAATCCGGGCTTTTTCTTCATCATAGAAAAAACCTTTTTTCATATCAAAACCGATCCCATATTTCTCATACAACCATTTGATGTCTGAAACAAAATTTGGGAGTTTGTCAGCGTACAATCTGTGTAAAACATTGGAATAAGCTATTCCCCAGCGTTCTGCAAGTTCATCGCACATCTTTTTTCGAGGAAACGATACTTTCAGTTCCTGCTTAATTAACCGGCCAAGTGTCATGCCGTTTTCATGTTTTTCGTTGCCGTTTGATAATTTCATTTTGTTTTTCGCTAACTGTTCGTGATAATTACGACACAATGATAATACACAACTCCTATGAAAGTCAAGAAAAACACAAAATTAATTTGTGAAAAACATGAATAACACCCATTTAGGCCAACAGGTTGAATTTTTAGCAAAACAAAAAGGAATCACTATCGATCAGATTGCAACAGCTTTAGGAAGGCACGAGGCGTCGGTATATGAGATTTTTAAGAAGAAAGACTTTACCACTGCTCACCTCAGAATTCTAGCAGATCTAATGAATCTTTCTTTATCAGTATTTTTCAATGAACAGTACATTAACCAATCAGGGAAAGTCAATCAAGTGGCTGATACGGCAAATTCCCAGCATTCTAAATCTGGAAGCAACTACATGAATAGTGACCAGCAGTCAGAAATAACAATTTTAAAAGAAAAAGTAGATAGCCTTACAGAGCAGAATAAGCTACTCAGAGAAATGAATGAACTACTTAAAAAACGGGACAAATAGCGGGACAAAATGACAACGAAAACAGCGGGACAAATAAAAAATATGTTAACTGTCTGTATTCTAATAGGCTTCTGGTGTTTGGAAAACGAATCTCTTCCTCTCTGCAAAATGCAATAGCAAAACATTCAAAACCCCGTTTAAATCATTTAAACGGGGTTTTTTGTTAAGTTCAACTACCGAAATATTTAAAGTCCCCCATCATTTATTGGCAAAATCGCCAGAATTTTTTTCTAAGCCCCAAGATTAAACACGTAATCTACTGATTATAAGTATATTTCATACATTTGCATTTTTACTTACTCAAATATCAATCTGACTTTTGTTCATCCTAAAAATTATTCCAACAGGAAACGTAAACAGCCTCAATATCGGTAGTGCCAAACGAATATAGGTCGATTAGCCTTAAAAAATCATTTCGCGTTAGGCTATCCGAATCCTGCTACTTTCGATGCTGAGTAATATTTACAACTAAGCGTACTCAAAAACGAACGTATTTATCTGCAATGAAAAGTCAATAGAAGAAAGATGTGCTTACCTCACCTGTTGTATTCCCAACAATCAGGTTACATCCTATCCCTCTTGTCCTGATGTTGACTTCGTGAGCAAACACAATACTGTTGAAATAACCGAAACTGAACATTGGTAAAGTGGATAAAAGGCATTTTGAGTAAGCTGCGTCGTATTTCTATGTATGGTATAATAGTTGAGCGAATAGAATAACAAACCTGGACTAACTCAACATGAAAGCATTTCTCATCGCCTGCGCCCCGGCGCTTTGCTTTTCCACCGGAGTATCCGCACAATCCAAAGTTTATATCCGCGAAGTTCGGAGGAACAGAAAAATAATAACAAGACCTTTTCTATCCCCTTGCTTAACCTGATTGAAATCGAGCACTATCCTGGAAATATGATTCAATCCTACCTAAAAAATTCCGACTTCCAATTTGACGTGGTTCTTTCCCTGCGGACACTCGCTAACCTGGCTAATCTAAACGGCAATAGCCGGGCGCGGCTCGATGGTTTTGACGGATCTTCCGCTACCAACTGGTTGATTTTCAAAATCTTACAACTTACCAAGAAAATCGAGAGTCTTGTTGTCGGGTTTACCATCAAAATATTTTTGAAGAACTCTATCAAACACATTGTCTGCTCCATTCACGCTGCTGAAAAGCGTCATAGAAGATCGTAACTTCAGATCATCGGGACTACCCATGATTTCTCTCGCAGTCTTCTGCTCAACGCCGAGCAGTGCTTCACATATCTCAATGAGCCTGGGACCAAGTACCGGATGCTCCAGATACTCAGTTGCATGCTGCAAATCAGCAATAGCATAATAGACGGAGGTGCTGCTTACACCTAATCCTGCGATCTGGGGAAATATATACCACATCCAATGCCCCTGCTTACGACCAGCTTTTATTTCTGTCAACGCGCTTTCATAATCCGTCTTCTGTGCAGTCAAAAATTTCAACATACTCTGCTGTTTCATGCGGTTTTATGTTAAGTTAATTGCTGAGTATTACCTCGCCATTTGCATCAAATGTCATTCCAATGTTGAAAAACCAATGACAGACATAGTCGCGAGAAGATTTTCTGAAACGCGTTACCTTGCCTGGACTACACCATCACAATTCTCCGGTTCAATTCAGAAGGCGCAATTTCAGGGCTGTAAAAACAATCAATCTTCGCCCTTAGCATCGGTGCGATAATAGCTGGCAACGTTTTAATAGGAGCATACGGCATTACAGAAAAGTATATGACTTATTAAAACTCATTAACATGTCCGAAAGTAACCAATCATCGCTTCAAAATCCCACTACAAAATATCCGCAACCGCCTTTCAGGAAACAGCCGCAGCAGGTGCCCGGCCTCACCTCCCAAATGGATCCTGTTCCGGACCATGGTGAGAAAAGCTATAAAGGATCCGGAAAATTGTCTGGCAGAAAAGCATTAATTACAGGAGGTGACTCCGGAATTGGCAGGGCTGCTGCTATTGCCTACGCACGCGAAGGTGCTGACGTCGTTATCAATTATTTGCCGGAGGAGCAGTCTGATGCAGATGAAGTCATTTCACTGATCAAAGCAGAGGGAAGAAAGGGCTATGGCATTCCGGGGGATATTACCAATGAATCCTTTTGCACAGAACTTGTGAGTGAGACTGTAGCAAAATTAGGAGGTATCGATATATTGGTCAACAATGCAGGATATCAGCAGGCGGTAGATTCCCTGCTTGATCTGACTTCGGATGCATTCGACAGGACAATCAAAACAAACATATATGCGCCATACTGGATCACAAAAGCAGCATTGCCACATCTTGTTGCCGGTTCGGTCATTATCGCCACAACTTCTGTTCAGGCTTACGACCCTTCCGAAAACTTGTTTGACTATGCACAGACAAAGGCTGCTAACGTTGCATTCGTAAAATCCCTTGCCAAACAGTTAGGTCCTAAGGGCATCCGCGTGAACGGTGTAGCGCCCGGACCTGTATGGACTCCACTACAGGTGAGTGGCGGCCAGCCACAGGATGCTATTGTGGAATTCGGAAAAGTGACACCGCTCGGCAGACCCGGACAGCCCGCCGAACTTGCATCCATATTTGTTCAGCTAGCGGATCAGGATGCCAGTTACGCTACAGGGCAAATTTATGGCGCTGCAGGTGGTAACGGGCACCCGTAACAATAGACCTAACTCCCAAACTCAATATTGGACTGCCTGGAATTTGCTTACTATTCCGGGTAGTCCGATATAAACTGAACTAAGGTACCAGGGTGTAGTTAGTTGGATACAAAAACTGAGGGTAAAACCGCAATGCATGAACGATCAGCGTCTAAAATCCACAACTCCGTGGGCATAATCCTCATGTGATTAATCACATTGGAGATGGATAAACCTAACCTTCAATATAACAGTTCATCCCTTCTGAACTGATTTAGACGTTTGGCGACATCGGTCGCTACAATACTTGACCTCGTCCCAAACCTTCTCCCACTTCTTCCGCCATACAAATGGTCTTTGGCATACCGGGCAGATCTTTTGAGGTAGATCTTGCTTCTTTATCATTTTCATATACTCAATGAAGTTAAGATAGTTCTATCCAAACCGGGGCATGGTCACTGGACTTCTCCCAACCACGTACATGCTTGTCAACCTCTGCTGAGATAAACCTGGCGGCAATCTGCGGACTCAAAAGGAAGTGATCCAGTCGCAGGCCGGCATTCCGCCCATAGGCATTACGCATGTAGTCCCAAAAAGTGTATATCTGTTCGTCAGGATGCAGGTGTCTCAACGCATCCACCCATCCCTGATTCACAAGTTGGCCGAATGCCTTTCGGGCTTCCGGTAAAAAAAGCGCGTTATCCATCCATTGTTCAGGGTTGTAGACATCAAGGTCGGTCGGTATCACATTGTAATCCCCGGCAAGCACTACCGGAACATTTTCAGACAACAGATATTTTGCATGTTTTTTTAGCCGTTTGAACCAATTGAGTTTATAATCGAATTTTTCGCCCGGAGCCGGATTTCCGTTCGGCAAGTATAGGCAACAGATCAGCATCTGATCAACAATTGCTTCTATGTAACGACTTTGCGGATCACTACTGTCGCCGGGAAGCACATTTCTAACTTCAGCAATTTCTTTGTCCCTGGCTAGTATTGCAACACCGTTCCACGTCTTTTGTCCATGCCAAACGGCGTTGTAGCCTGCATCAGCAATTGCTTTTTGAGGAAAATTATCATGCGCTGCTTTCAGCTCCTGCAAACAGACAATATCAGGCTTTGCTTCATCAAGCCAGCGAAGAAGAACCGGCAAGCGCCCATTAACTCCATTGATATTATAAGTGGCTATTTTCATAGGTTGATATATTTGTCCCCACTCCTATTTTTTAAATCCTGTTGGTAATGCCCGTGTAGTAAGACTACAGTTGCGGTGAACTCTGTATTTACAATTGTTATTCCAAAGGACACAAATCAAGCTTCTTACAAGCGTGGATGGCATCAATTTTTGCCAGCTGGTCGCGAAAATTTCAGCGTACAAATTTCCACACGCGCGGCATTTAGCTTTTGCCGAAAAGCTTTATTTGTCTTGAATGATAGCTGATGAATGTCTCTGTATTCATAGCTAACCTCAAAATTGTCTTCCTGGAATGGCCATGGAATCACTTGTAATGTTCCATTATCTGTCTGGCTCAATGCGTAAGTTACACCGTCGGGACCGCAGCTGATCTCCATTTTTCGGTTTTCTGGCTGAAGTTGCTTCTGGCAGATAATCAGTGACAGTGCATCACAAAATTCAAGCAGCTCGTAACTGGCATTTACCTGTTCATTCGTCGTCTGCGCCTCCACGACCCAACCCTTCTCTTTCCGGGCCAGTGATGCACAATAGCGCCTGGCAGCACGATGATTTTTGTAGAGAAAACGCATGTGCATAGAAATCAGAATTGCGATGTAACGCCCCTTGGCGAGGGACATCTCCAGCAGTCGTTCACAGCTGACTTTGTCGAAGTCCTTCATCTTGAAATTTTTTGGGCCACCGCTTTCAGCGATAAGATCATCGTCAGATAACTCGTCATTCTGGTCATCATGTTCTGCTGTAGCGATAAGTGTTTCCACCCATCTGGCTGGCTGTTTATCCTTCCGCCATTGTGCACAGATCTGTGCCGCCAAAAGACCATGTGAGCGCTGGGTAATCACATTCCAGCCATGCTCTGAATAATTTACTATCAAGATTTCCCCATTTTGCGTTTATAAGCCAATCTTCTGTAGTTTTCGATTTTATGTCAAAAAATAGAAGAATCCCGAACAGTATGCCGGGCCGATTGTGACATTATAAACGTGCCAGCTCATTCTGGTTAGCGCGCATAAGCGAGGTGTGTGTTCAGAGTATTGAGGAAAGTCTGGTTCCGAACGGACATATAGATGGCTGTAGAAATCGGCTTATCTGAGTACTGCAGATTGCCAGCGTCAATCCGGTAATGTGCAAATTTCCGGGAAAGGTAGAAATTACCTCCGATGTTGGTGATGCTATTCCTTACTAGCTCCAGCATCCTGGCAATTGTAAGGAATAGCATCAAAAGTATTATCTGTAAATCGAATTTGTTTCAGGTACTTTTAATCAGCTATCTGAAACTTTTTACTGACCACACTTCCATCGGTATACGTTAATTTCAGAATGTACATTCCTGCCGGATACCCGGTCAATAATATTTCACCCTTTTCTACCTTAGCCGACTTGTAAAGTTGTGTACCACCCGAATTAATAATGGATAAGTCTTTTAGCTGGCTGATGTTTTGATCTGTCAGATAAAGTTTGTGCGCCACCGGATTCGGATAGATAATTGCCGCGGTAAAGTTGCTGTTTTCGATGCTTTTTACCGAGCTGTAAGCATAGGTTCCATCGTTATCTACCATCTTCAAACGATAATACCATTGCGCAAAAGTTTGGTTTTTTGCTGTACGATCCTCAAAAGCGTAACTACCTGCAGTACCGGATGCAGACTTTGCATCTACGGTTCCAACTTTGCTAAATATCTTGGCATCACTACTCCTTTGAATTTCAAAATGAGAAGTATTGACCTCCTCTGCTGTAGCCCAGCTCAAACAAACCGCATTTTCAGAATGAATGGCATTAAAGGATACAAGCTTTACGGGTAAAGATACAGGATCTCCAATCACAATATCATTGATAGTCCCCCAAGCCAGTCTATTTGCATAAATTATTCTAACATCATCCACGTTCCTGAAGTCAGCGCCTAAAGTTACAACCACCTTACTGCCGCCTTGATTCGCCACGAACGCTTGGGAAGCAACAGAAACACCATCGCGGTAACCATTCACCGTGCCCTGCAATCCACTCCAATCCCCATAATCAATCCAGCTGAATGCACCCAGACTAAACTCCTGTCCGTCCGAACTTTTAACTGAAAAGCCAGACCAACCTGAGATACTTATACTCTCATCAAATGTCGTAAGTCCGGTAAAGCCGTCTTCATTGGATAGTTCTGATCCGTCCTTCCAGGTTATTGGCAGACCAAGACTTGTTCCTGCCGCATCCGCAATCAATCCCACTTCAACCACAATACCAGCTAAACTAGCTGAACCACCTTGTCCGCTTCTTGCTATGCCCGAATTCCACGAACCATCAGTAGGGTTGCCTGAAAAAGAAATTGTCCCGGTAGCTAGAAGACTCTCACCCGACTTTTTAGGAGCATTGGAAAATTCAACCGGATTTTGGTCCAATTCATAACCTGCTTCCCGGTCAGCTGCTTTTGATATTTCCGCCGTCCCTGCCAGGACACATATCGACAATAAACCTTTGACAGAGATTTGTGAAACATACTTTAACGTTGAGTAAATTTTTGTCATAACCAAAATTCCCTTTGTTTTAGTGAGCTGCCAATTTATAACTATTTTATGTTTGAATTGATAAGAATCCACTATTTGAATCAAATTATTTCTACTATACGTTACTTTATTTCTTTTGGTTGTAAGAAAGCTCTGCACACGTGATGATGGTAGTGAACGGATACGAAAATAATCATGGTTTTGTAACCGAAAGTATCAAATTTACTTGTTCGTCACTTTCTGATTTTAAGCCTGAATAAGGCTTCAGGTATTTGAGGGGTATTTAGACTATATTAAGTTAT
>DASYHR010000810.1:0-1716 GCA_035998385.1 Dyadobacter sp.
GTAAGTAAACGGTTTTTATCAGTTTTGGAGGCTTTTTGGTAATTCAATGCTGCGTCCATTCCCGTTCCATTTCCGGTATTGCGGTTGTCGAGTCCGTATTGCTGCAATATCTCACCCGAGCCATTCAGCACAGACCACTGCGTATTGGTCCCACTCGCTTTATTGCCATTGAAATTAATCTGTCCTGATAAAAGATTGAGTGTATCTACTTCATAGCTGACCTCATATCCAATATAACCGCTACGGCTTTTTGAGCTATTGTAAGAATCCTGCACAAGGTTTGTCCGGTTGTCTACATTCGTAATTCTGCGGATGCTGTTGTAGGTTTCGGGTATGTTGTAATAACTTCCGCCTGCCATACCCGTCATTCCCCATTTTCCCAATTTTGCAGAAACAGAACCACCCATGCCAGGCCCGCCAAACGGAAAACGTTCATTGATATTAACCGAACCGTTAACACCGTTATCCATTTTTTTGTTGGTAATGATATTGATAATTCCGGCCAATCCTTCCGCATCATATTTGGCGGGCGGCGTGGTAATTACCTCTATACGCTCGATGGACGAAGCAGGCATACTCCGTAAAATTTCCTTATAACTTCGCTCAACCATACTGGACGGTTTGCCGTTGATCAGGATCTTAAAATCGGCGTTACCTTTCAGGTAAATATTGTTGTCTGCGTCCAATGACAGGTGTGGCACTTTACGCATCATGTCCAATACGCTGAAAACCTTACTTTCCGGATCAGCCTAGAGGTCATAGGAGATACGATCAATTTCCTGTTTGACGATCTGTCTGGTGGCGCTGACCGTCACTTCTTTCAGACCGACTGTTTCAGAAACCATCTGTATGTTTTCAAGACTAATCGCATGAGCTGCATTTTTAGCGAGATCAGCTTTTAATACTTTTTTCTTGTATCCTACGCCTACAATCACAACTTCATAATTTATTGGTTTCAGTCCGGAAAAGAGAAAGCTACCATCCAACTTGGTGTAATCTGCTTTAACGACAGTGTTTTTGTCTGTCATAAGATTGATCGTAATGAAATCAAGTTTCTTACCCGAAACGGAGTCTGAGACAGTACCTGTAATTTGGTAATCAGGGGTTTGTGCTACGACTTTCTTCTGAAATGCAAGCAACGCCAGCAATAGCAGCATCAGCTGTGCAAGGTGCATAGATGTCTTCATTTTTTTCATGATTACGAACCTGATGGTTCGATGGCTAATAGATGCAAACAGGCAATACGATTCCTGTAAGAGGATTTTACCTCTTTCGGGCAATTCGTGAAATGAAGAACAGAATAGTTTTGCCGGCCGGCATTTAACAATTTCAGTTCATGGCTAATATTTTACTAACTACAAATCAAATATATAGAAAGGTACTTTGTATTGCAAGGTACTATGCTAAATTTTTTTATTCTGCCGGAGTAAGGGTTATGAGGTGAGGAGGCAATCATTCTTCCGGCTTGCGATTAAGTCTACGTTCGATTACAAAATTGATAATGAGACTAATACCACCAAAGAGAAGTGTCATCGAAGAAAATGCCGTCCCTCTGTTGAAATCATAGTAGTCATGAAGAATGTCGCCGATGAGAATGCCCAAAGCAATACCGACAAGCAACATACCAAATTTCAGTGTGGGGGAGATGGTACTTTTGTTTGTGAATATTGATGCGTTTACATTTCTTTCGATCATTGCCATACGTTCGCGGTAGCG
>DASYHR010000830.1:0-3752 GCA_035998385.1 Dyadobacter sp.
CAATCATCATGACCTCGCTTGCATTTATCGTCGGCATGATTCCGCTAATGGTAGCAACGGGTGGCTCTGCGATGGGGAACAAGTCAATCAGTACAGGAGCTGCTATGGGAATGCTTTCCGGAGTAGTACTGGGTATTTTTGTAATCCCGTTGTTATTCATCTTGTTCCAGTACTTGCAGGAGAAAGTATCCGGCAAGAAAATCAATGAAAAAGCAACCATTTCTTAAATGAAACTTATCCAAAAAAATATGGTCGCTGTGATTGTCATAGTCACAGCGCTTACTTCCTGTGTTGTCGGTAAGAAGTACAAACGTGCTGAGCTCGACATGCCGGAACAGTTCAGGAGTGTCGAAGCTACGACGGGTGACACCGTGATTGTTCCCTGGAAATCATTCTTCAAAGATCCGTTACTAAATGATCTGATTGAAAAAGCTTTGGTCAAAAACAACGAGATCAAAACAGCGACCATCACGATTGAACAGCTGAACCTCGCCTACAGGCAGGCCAAGTTATCCATTTTGCCTTCAGTCAACTTTGCACTGGCTGGCAGCAGGAGTTATTTGTCGAAGAAGTCTTTGAATGGATCCATCTCAGAACAATTTCTTGGTACGCCTTTCATGGATGACTACAGCACGAGCATTGCTTTGACGTGGGAAGCGGATATCTGGGGCAAAACGGCCATGCGAAAAGCAGGAGCTCAGGCCGACCTGGTCGCGCAGCAACAAAACAAACTGGCGATTCAAACCAGAATTATCACCCAGGTAGCACAGGCCTATTATAACCTGATCAGCTTTGACCAGCAGCTGGAAATTGCGAAACGGAACGTGGCATTAAGCGATAGCACATTGAATATCATGAACCTGCAATTCAAATCCGGGCAGATCAATTCCCTGGCCATTGATCAGATTACGGCTCAGAAGAATACAGCAGAATTGTTGCTACCTTTGACACACCAAAGTATAGAATTGCAGGAAAATTCATTAAGTATCCTTTGCGGAGAATTTCCTGATCTTATTGAGCGCTCCGCAAAAACGTTGGAAATGGACCCGGTGGAACCATTCAGTCTTGGTATTCCAACTCACTTGCTAAGCAGAAGACCAGATGTGAAAGCAGCAGAATTGTCGGCTATGACCGCCAATGCAAGAGCAGGGTTGGCAAAAGCGGCGATGTATCCGGCGTTTAGTATAACTGCTCAATCTGGGGTTAACTCTTTCAAGGCATCAACCTGGTTCAACTTACCGGGATCTATATTCAACAATCTGGCGGTAAACTTAGCTCAGCCGATTTTCCAGAAAAGAGAACTGCGCACCGCTTATGAAACGGCATTGCTCGACCAGCAGAAAATGGAGCTTCAGTTTAAACAGACTGTACTTGATGCCGTTGGGGATGTATCCAACGCGCTGACGAGATCCAGACATGCTGATGAACGCCTTGCAGTGGTAGAGAGCAGAACTGCCTCGCTGCAAAAAGCAAATAAGGATGCGATCATGTTATATAAAAGCGGCATGGCGACCTATATTGAAGTGATCACAGCGCAGAGTAACGCACTGCAAAATGACGTAGAAGCGATCAGTATTCGCCTGGATAAGCTGAATGCAGTTATAGACTTGTACAGAGCTATCGGTGGAGGCGTACAATAAGCCAGATCCATTTACAGCAAAAAGACCTGTTAGATTCAGTTACAGGTCTTTTTGGTATAATCGCGTTTTGAAATAAGTATAATAGAACTGCGACATTCTTCTCAGTTCAACGACTGAAATGCCAGTTTCCTACCTACTCTAAACTTTTCAAATATGGACAGCATCATCAGCGGACCAACCGGTGTCGTGCATTTTATAGCTTCTATAGTCGCACTCGTCGCAGGAATATATGTTTTGATTGCAAAAAAGGGAGATGACCGTCATCGCAGGATTGGCTATGTTTATGCTGTATCTATGCTATTGCTCAATGTTACAGCATTTTTCATCTATAACCTCTATGGTAAGTTTGGCATTTTCCACTGGTTTGCGATTGTCAGCTGCCTCACCTTATTTGCAGGGATGATCCCTGTTTTGGCCAGGAAACCGAATGACTATCTATTATTGCATTTCAAATTTATGTATTGGAGTGTTGTAGGCTTGTATTGTGCGTTGATGGCTGAAGTATTTTCGAGGCTTCCATTTATATTCCCTGATGAACTGGGGAATCCTTCCAAAGTATTTTACAAATTCGTAGGTATCGGCACTGTTGTGGTGATGGTGATTGGTATATTGTTTTTTATTAAAAAGAAACCCATCTGGACACAACAATACAAGAAGTGATTAACGCCCGGATCGGCGATCATTAAAAATCACTTTCACTTCTTCCTGCATTTCAGAATAATAATATCCCGCTCTACCGGCTGCCCCATGTTGCCCACCGTAATATCGAGCTGTTCGATCACATCCTCTATTTCAAACCCGGCGCTTTTGAGAAGGGTCACAACATCCGGTTTTCCATATAACCTGAATCCGTAACGCGTGAAAGGTAATTTTTCCATGAAAGACTTGTCAGCCAGAGCAAGGTTAAACAATGCTCCGGGCTTTAAAACTCTATGTATTTCCGCCGCGTACCCGGCCGGATCATTCCAAAAGTAGATGGTATTGACCGTAAAAATCCGGTCAAACGAATTTGCCATGAACGGAATCCGTTTTCCGTTAGATAATACGAAAGTAACTTTGCCTTCCATCACGCGTGAACTATTGAGCTGGGTTGCTTCATTCACCATCGTCTCCGATATATCCAGACCGGTGTAATTCAGTTGCTCCTGAGAGCTGAAAATGGCACCCACATGTTTGCCGTTTCCGGGTCCTATTTCCAAAATCCTTTGTCCTTCTTCTATATCCAGTAACGCAATAGTGGTTGCTATCATGCCATTGTTACTCAGGTTCATCATTTCACCTGTCTTGATACCACCTTGTCCGTTTGGATTACCCAACTGACTTGCTATTTCTTTAAGATCGCTTTCTGTCCACTCTTTTTGCATCACAATGCAGTTTAAATTTGGTTAATGATGGGGTGTTAATTCGTTCTTCAAAAAAGGGCCTGCTTCGTAACAAAACCAAGACATTTATGGGCAATCGAAAAATTATGTAGTACTAACTAAAGATTTAATAGTCCGGCGAGATTGTATTGCTTCCCTGCCTTTAGTCTTCCTGTCAAATTCATTATGTTTGGTATACGCTGAAAAAATTTAATTCCGCCAGGCGGGAGCAAAAGCAATCATATATCCACTTTTAACCAGATTGATGAAAACATTTTTTTTAACGACATGCGCACTGATCCTGAGCGTGCCCATGCTGGCTCAGAAAAAGGAGCGAAAGAAATCAAATGCAACCCAAAAAACGGTTACAGAGAAAAAACCGCTCAACCATCAGGTCTACGATTTTTGGAAAGATAATACGGAACGGTTCGTTTCCAACGACGGTAAATACTTTGTATATGGCCAAAATCCCCAGGAAGGAGATGGCCGCGTCGTTGTCAAGGATCTGACCACAACAAAAGAGGATTCCATACCAAGAGGGTCCGGTATACGCATCAATTATGATTCCGAATTTGCAGCTTTCCTCATCAAGCCACAGCTGAAATTGGTGAAGGATGCAAAACGGGCAAAAAAAAAGAAGGAAGATTTGCCCAAAGATTCGCTGGCAATCTATGCTTTGAAAACGGGTGAGGTCGAAAAATTCGGCAATGTTACAGGTTTCAAGCTTTCAGAAAAAGGCGGTAGTTGGCTG
>DASYHR010000868.1:0-5771 GCA_035998385.1 Dyadobacter sp.
TTCCTACAAAAACTTTGATTTTTCATTCCTCTTGTCTTACAGTATAGGAGGCAAAATTTTTGATGGAGACCAGCCAATGATCTCGCATTTGGGTAATGCACCCGGCCGTGCGTGGTCCAACGAGGCGCTAAGTCGCTGGACACCGGAGAACCCGAATACCGACTACCCCCGCCTCTCCTATGTATCCGATGCCTGGAACACCATTCCATCGACAAGGTTTCTGTATGATGCTACCTATGCAAGGCTGAAAAACATCGCTATTTCTTACACCTTGCCAAAAAGCCTGGTAGCAAGGCTGGCTTTATCCGATGTCAAAATCCGTCTGGTGGGAGATAATATCCTGACTTTCTACGGACATCAGGGACTGGATCCTGAGCAGACCATATCCGGATCGACTTACTACCGCTACCCGGCACAAAAATCATGTTCAGCAGTTCTAAATGTATCATTTTAACTACAAATCTTATCCAACTATGATACGTAAATTCAGTTACTTACTAGTCATTCTGGTTTCATTCAGTTCGTGCGACGACTTTTTTGACACCGCTCCGGCCACACAGATTACAACCCCCGAAGTATTCTCATCGGAGGCTAATATAGATGCATTCATCAACGGGTCGATTCGTTACCTGCTGGAGAACAGTACCTCTCAGGACAACCCGGGATTGCCAACGATTTTTCTTACCCACGATGTAATGGGTGAAGATGCATTTGCCCGCGACGGGCGCTACGGATTCCGGGATTCATATCCTTACCGCGATCCGTTCGATAACACAACCAGAAGGGCGCTGTTCTTCTGGACGTTACAGTATACCTCCATTGATCATGCCAATAATCTGATCGCCAACATCAGGATTGATGACGCCAGCAAGGCAAGCTTGAAACATTTGAAAGGACAGGCCTACGCCTTACGTGCTCACAATTACCTGAACCTGGTACGACAATACCAGTTTACTTATGCGAAAGATGCGTCTGCAAAAGCAGTGCCCATTTATACAGAACCGACGACGCCAGCCACAGTTCCGAAGCCGCGCGCAACAGTGAAGGAAATTTACAATCAGGTGATCGCTGACCTTACAGAAGCGGAAAAGTTATTGGTTGGTTTTGAGCGCACGGTTAAAAACCGGCCGAATCTGAATGTGGTGTACGGCTTATTTGCACGAACCTATCTGACACAGGAAAAGTGGGCACTTGCCCGGGACTATGCAGCGAAGGCCAGAGCGGGCTTTCCGATCATGACCCCTACTCAGTATACGCAAGGGTTTAACGATGTGAGCAACCAGGAATGGATTTGGGGACATCCGCAAACGATCACCCAAAACAAGGGTGGCTCCTCCTACACGGCCTATATTGAAACTACTCCGTATGCAACCGACGCTGCCGGCACAAACCTCTATTACGGCTATAACAGCATCATGCCCGACCCGAATTTTATTGCGCTGTTTGAGCAGACCGATATTCGCAAATCGCTGTTTGAAATTGCCAAACAACCGGCCGAGGCATTGTACAGAGGTTATCGCTACAAAAAATTCAGGAACAAATATCCGACTTACGATGCGCACATCGTCCTGATGCGTTCATCTGAGCAGTTATTGATTGAAGCAGAAAGTAAGGCGCGGCTGAATGACGTTACAGGAGCAACCACAACCCTGAACGAATTGAGAAGTCAGCGTGGCCTTGCCAATGTGGCAGGACTGGATCAGAATGCTTTGATCGCCGAGATTTTGCTGGAGCGTCGCAAGGAGCTTTGGGGCGAAGGCTTCCGGTTGTATGATATTTTAAGAACGCAAACCGCGCCGGTAAGAAAAGAGGCAACGGAAAAGTTTGTCGATACCCGTGGTAATACCGTAAGCATCCTGGGACATTGGATTACCAAATTCCCGGATGGAACAGCATTGATCCCAAACAGCAAATATTACCTCTTTCCGATACCGTTGAACGAGATCAATAATAATCCTAATCTGTAAAGGTTGGTTTGGCTGATTAATGTAAAAGTCCCTGTCTGTTGTAGGCAGGGATTTTTACATTGGAGTGGAACACAGCCTGTAGGGCTATGTCCGATATCCTTAGTAATTCGTAGTTAAAGTTATCAATACACCTGCTGGTGCAAGTCTTTAAAAAATCGTGGCCTACAACAAAACATTTTTGATCGCCCTCCCCCAAAACGTACCTAACACTTTTACCCCTTCTTCATTAGGATGCAGATAGAATATCCCCGCTTGTCCTTTTTCAGGTTTGAATAACTTTTCGGCATTTTTTCTAAAATGTTTGAACGCCTTCGTATCACCCTTAAACACACGCCCCGCATCTGTATTTCTATATTCCAGGACTAACCCGTCGATTTCCGGAGTGTAGGTTTTTAGCCGCTCCAATCCTTCCTTCATATACTTTGAACGGTTGTAAGTATTCTCGCTGTACCAGATCGGATGATGAATAATTACCTTACTTCCCGGATACTTAGACAGCAGTTCGGAGATAATCGTTTGCATGTTCTTCCTGTAATTCTCTTTTGAAACAGGCGAACCATTCGGTCCTTCGATGGCACTGTCGTTCGTGCCCAGTTTCATGGAGAACACCAGTAGATGGTCTTTCAGTTGGTAAAGACTATCAGCAGCTTTTGTGGCTAAACTGTACCACCTGCCCGTTCCCGGCAACCAATCCAGAGTGGTTGACCCACTTCTTCCCACATTCGCGAAAGCAATATCACCAGCCTTCTTTTGCTCTCTCAAATAATCAACTGCATGTGTTGGTGGAGGTATTCCGTTATCTCCACCCTTGCCCTGGGTGATGCTATTGCCGATGAAGACGATGGAAAGGTTGGATTTGTTTTGGGCTTGGAGGACCCTGGAGGTTGTCAGGAAAAAGACTAAAAAGATTATTGTAATATTGATTTTCATGGAATTGGATTTAAGAATTTGAACTGGTTGATTGAGGTGTTTTGGTGAAGGGGATTTTGATATTCACCCTACCGACATCTTTGCTGTATCCTTCCACATGTAATGAGGGATCGGCTCCTTCAACTCCCAGTGAATGCTCATAGGCTTGGCACCGTAATGATCCCTGTAATCAGCCAACCCTAAAAATACGAAACCAATAGTGTATCCAAATTCATCTTCATTTTTCTCCCTAACAAAAAGAAGAATCAACTTATCTGTTTCATTTTGTTTGATATAGGAGAGCCCTTTGCCGGTTTCTGGTCTGGCTGTGTTTTGAGATTGCCAGTGAAATATCGTTTCACTTATCGCATAATCGTCGTAAAGAGTTGTAGGTGAGTAATTTTGTTCTGTTTTCTCCAATGTAACAAAAAGAAGTTCGGTGTTCTTGCTTCCAAGATTGGCAACACCTTCCCGATTATTGGATTTTGTCTCAAATGTACTGTCCCCCAAAGCAGCCAAAATCTGGTCTTTTGTATATCGGCTGTGCACCTTTAACGGTTGTGAATAAGGTAACTCAACGTCCAATTCAAGGTGCGAAATTTTATCAATAAGTAGCTCAAGAACTTCAATAATCTCACTCACCAGCGTTGCATTTTCGCCAATTCTCCGAATACTTTCTCCAAGAGTTTCTGCTCCACCTGCAGTTTGCCAGAAATCATAATGCAACATGGTAAGCATTAGCTTATCCAACTCGTTAAAATCTGCGAGGTTAATTTGGAAGCTCTTTTTGGCCAATTTTAAAATGAACGACAGATAACTATACGAATTGCAACCAATCCATTTCTTAGCAACTGCCCGTTTGAATTCTACTTCATTGACAGTCGAAAAATCTTCGACCTGATTTGCCTGAACACATAACCGATTCCAGGTTCCTCTTTTGTAGATGGCTTGAACAGGAATGTGATAAAACGCTATAAAATTTTTAAGCGTTAAAGGTAAACTCGTTTGATGCTTGTAATTGGCAATTTTGTTGGTCAGCTGATTGACATTCAATCGTGTTGCAGCTCTGATATTTTGGAGGATAAATTCCTTGGCTTTTCTCTCCAAAACAATGGAACAACCCAATGGTAAATGCGGGAAATCACGCTCCAGTTCTTCTTTTGTTGAGGTATTTGTCTTACCTATTAATGCTCTGAACTTACCTTCAAAATCGTATTCTGGCCGAGCGTTACCGACAAAGTCCAGAACCGTCAGGCATTCTTTTCCTTCCGCCAAACGCAAACCCCTACCAAGTTGCTGCAAAAATACTGTCAAGCTTTCTGTTGGTCTTAAGAACAAAGCGGTATCCAATTCTGGTATATCAACACCCTCGTTGAAAATATCTACCACAAACAAATAATTGATCTCCTTACGTAAGAACCTGGATTTTATCGTTGTCCGCAATTCTTCTCGATCATTTCCACTTACCAGATAATCAGCTTTTAATCCCGCAAGTGAGAATTTTTCAGCCATGTAGATAGCATGCTCCTTGGTTATGCAAAATCCCAAAGCGCGAACGTCTTCATAATCGGCCAGATAGTTTTTACAATGGTTGACTATTTCACCAACGCGAATATCGTTTGATGTGTAAATCTTGGTAAGCTCACTAGGTAAATACCGCCCGTTTTGCCAGGAGGCTTGTGATAAGTCAATGCTATCACTAATACCGAAATACTGGAATGGACAAAGTAATTTCCTGTTTAAGGCTTCTGGCAATCGAATCTCAGCAGCGATAGTGTTGCAGAAATCATTTAGGATATCTGCGCCATCCATCCGCTCAGGTGTCGCAGTCAATCCTAATAAAATCTTTGGCTTGAAATGACTTAAAATCGGCCTGTAGCTGTTTGCGGCAATGTGGTGGACTTCGTCAATAATGACAAAATCATAGTAATTTTCTGATAGCGCAAGGGTTTCAATTCTATTGCTTAAAGTCTGAACCGAAGCAAAAACAGTGTCATAACGATCCGGTTCCTGCCCATCTCCCCACAATTCTCCAAAATTACTATCTCGCAAAATTCCTGCAAATGTTTCTTTTGCCTGCTGCAATATTTCCTTTCGATGCGCTACGAACAACAATCTGGCATTTGGATTCTTTTTCAGAAATCTTCTGAAGTCAAATGCTGAAATGACAGTCTTACCCGTTCCGGTTGCTGCTACAAGAAGATTTTTATTTCGACCGTGCACAAGCCTTTCCGCTTCGAGCTTTTCCAAAATCTCCTCCTGAAAAGGAAACGGCTTAATGTCAAAAAATGAGGGACTAGCACTTAAATCTTTATTCTTTTCTCGTTTTAAGGCAATTCTAAGCTTTTGAGCATGTTCGTCCACTCGGAAGCTTTCAAATTCCTTATCCTGCCAATATGTTTCAAAAGTCTTACCGAATTTGTCTATAATGTGAGCCACTTCCTGAGTCGTCACCTTTAGGTTCCACTCCAAACCGCTAGTCAACGCACTTCTCGACAAATTGGACGAACCAATGTAACCTGTGTGAAATCCGGTATTTCTAAAAAACAAATAGGATTTGGCATGAAGCCTTTCGTTTTCAGTATTGTAGGAGACCTTTACCTGGGTATTTGGTAAACTTGCCAAAAATTCAACAGCCCGCAGATCCGTTGCGCCCATGTAAGAGGTTGTGATCACTTTTAACTGATTACCACGTTTGGTAAACTCTTCCAGCTCTTTTTGAAAAATTCGGATACCCGACCACTTTATGAACGAAACCAAAAAATAGATTTTATCAGAAGAAAGAATTTCCTTTTTCAACTCACTTTCCAAAGAAACACCTACATTGGATCCTGTAAACAGTTCACTCTGCCCTAATCGGGTATAGGGTGTGATCTGCTACAAATGTTTGTCAAA
>DASYHR010000833.1:0-4534 GCA_035998385.1 Dyadobacter sp.
GAAGCTCTAGAAAAGCGAAAAAAAAATATGACTGAACCTGACACTACGATGAAAAAAGGTAGCGGATCTGCGCCAAAGAACATGAAAAATAAAACCGGGAAAACAAGCAACTACCGGAATCAGGCGGCTAAACGTAACCAGGACGGAAAGTAGTAAGCGGCTTAACAATAATATAATTGGCCTATCATCATTGTTCGTTTCGGACTAGTATGATAGGCTTTTTTATTGATAGCTTAGCGCCACTTTTAGTTAAACATAAAACTTTATGATCGTCCGCAGAGCAGATATTGAAGACATTAACACCATTTTAGAAATTGCCAGGGAAACATTTTTCGAGACTTTTGCTCCCCACAATTCCAGCGAGGTCATGGCGGAATATGCAGCAACAAAACTGACAGAAGAGAAGTTGAAAAGTGAATTACTTGAAATAGATTCGCAATTTTTTCTGGCACAGCACTCCGCAGTAGCCGTCGGATATTTAAAGGTTAATTTTGGACGGGCGCAAACAGAACTACAGGATAATACCTCGATGGAGATTGAACGGATTTACGTCAAAAAGGACTACCACGAGCAAAAAGTGGGGCAACTATTATACGATAAAGCATTGGAAATAGCGGGTTACGCTGGCGTGGAATACATTTGGCTGGGAGTGTGGGAGGAGAATCAAAAAGCAATACGATTTTATGAAAAAAATGGTTTTGTCGCGTTTGATAAACATGTATTTTACATGGGTACCGATGCTCAGACTGACATCATGATGAAAAAGGAATTACCCTGAATCAGTCAGACTTAGACTTATATTCATACCGGTCCTTTGCGAAGCTGATTCTGCCAAACCAGTTTTACAAAGGATTTTTTATAAACAAAAAGTTACTTTTAAGTCTGGAGCAAGTCTGATGAGGACAGGCAGGCAAGTTGTTGTTTAATAGTCTGCATGACTGATGCCACTTACTAAATCATGGTATTCCATGATTTTCATAGCTAACTTAGTTTCAGATGATTATAAGCCATATCTTGCGCGTCGAAATTAGAAATTGTAGTGAATCCGGGCGGTCAGGAATCGTTTTCGGATCGGGTTAACCCAAAGTAAAAGGCTGTGTCGACGTCAGCTGATGATCCGCATAGCAATTTGTAGTATCAATTTTTGGCTTTCAAAACAGGGAAAAGCAACACTACAAACGCCAGTCGATTCAATCAGGACAACGGAGAAGAGGTAAAGCCTGCTGATTATGAAAAGTATTTCTTTCCGCTTATCATCAATTCCGAATTTTTACTCTGAAACTAACTAACTCATTCTTATACTTAAAACGCCTGTCACAATGAACACTCACATTCAGGACATTCTCAACCTCGCCAGACAATTCAAATCCCAGTTATTTTGTGTGCTTGCCACAGGACATTGTTATCCGGTCGAAAAGATCGAGAATGAACACATGCAGTTCACATGGATGATGTCCAAAGCAGAGCAGGGATACCACATCATCATCGATTCTGATGACTTTGTTTCCTATCTTTTGTGTCTCTCTGATGACCAGGCTGGTTCGGTAAAAAGAAGGTTAATGCAGATTTAATTGTATGTCTGCTGATGCGGTACGATATTTTCTGACTTGTGGTAAAATCAATTCAGCCATAAAAAAAGTCAGGATTTAGCGATGTCCGAGCAAATACACCAAACCGGGTTTACAAACAAAAAGATTCCTCTGGTTCTTTCAGAGGAAATAAATAAGGCACTTTCTTTCTATCCTGAGCTTGTTGATACACCTATCCGCTTCCAATTCCGGCAGCGCATCAACGGATCGGTGATGCAGGCACAGCCTGTGCTTCGCTCGTTTTTTACCAGTCGCAGAGCGTATCAGATCAATATCAGCGCGCTGTTCCGGTTAACGCACGCTGCTGTACCCATTCACCAATTACCGCCTGAAATTCTGATAGGCTGGATTGGACATGAGTTAGGTCACATCATGGATTATGAAAACAGAAGTGTCTGGGGAATGATACGTTTCGGTCTTGGTTATTTGGTCTCTCTAAAGTATGTTAAACGGGCCGAACGCGTGGCCGATACTTACGCGGTGAATCACGGATTGGGTTCCTACATTATTGCCACCAAACATTATATTCTGGACCATACGTCCCTTCCGGATAAATACAAACAGAAAATTGCGCGTTTGTATTTATCACCGGATGACATCGTAGAGCAGGTGAGGGCACTCGAAGAGGGTCTACGGGATTCAAAGATTCCTGGACACAAATAGGTTGAATTCTTCGAAATCATCCTGCTTCATCACCCGCGGTATTTTCACCTGTCCGCCTTTCTTTTTTGTTTCCTGGCTCCACTGATAAAACAGCGATTCAGGAATGATATCTACCTTCACATTTTTGAGTGCACGCGTGCGGGCAACTGCGTAATTTTTGCTTCTCTCTTTGAGTGCAGCATCCAGTGTATCAGCGACTTTTCGCTGGTCCAGCTGTTTGTCGCAGCCAACAAACCATTTCAGCACAAACTGGTCATTTTCATGAACCGTAGCTGCTACATATTCTTTGATGGCAACATCGTAGTGTTGCTCCAGTACTGCAAGACCTTCATTCATTTGGGTTACAGAAAGCTGCTCTCCGGCAACGTTGAGGTAATGTTTGGTGCGTCCTGTTATTTTAATTTCCCCGCGTGCCTTATCTGTAATCACTACTGTGTCGCCAATCATGTAGCGCCATGCACCTGATACCGTTGAGATGAGCAGTACATACTCTACATTTTCCTCAGCCTCTGCAAGTGAAAACACAACACCATCATCCTTCACGAGTCCGTTTTCATCTACGTTTTCAGGGGTGAACGGAGCAAACTCATAGAAAATGCCGTTGTCGGGGAATAGCGCCATCGCAGACGTGTCTGGCCGCTTCTGAATCGCAATAAATCCTTCGGATGCCAGATAAGTATCAATATAGACCAAGGGGTGCGCGAACAGCTTTTCGAGACTTTTACGGTAGGGTTCAAATGCCACACCACCAGTGGTATATACCATGAGGTTTGGCCAGATCTGATGAATGTTGTCCAGGTTATGATACCGGATAATTTCTTTCAGCATTAGCTCAATCCAGGCAGGAATACCCGACAGGCATCCAATATCCCAACTCGGGGCCTGCTCTGCAATGGCTTTTATTTTTTCATCAAAGTCTGTGATGGAAGCTATCTCAGAGCCGGGTTTGTAAAATCCATTAAACCAGGAGGGTAGATTCGATGCACTGATTCCGCTGATCTCACCTTCCAAAAAATCATGGTTTTGGATCAGACTTGTACTGCTACCCAGCATCAGGATTTGTTTGGTAAAGAATTCTCCCGGCAGATCGAATGCAGATATATTCGTGATTTCCGAAATGCCTGCATTACGAATACACACCAGCATGTCTTCTGTGACAGGGATATGTTTGTTGCTACTCGTGGTGCCGCTACTGATCGCAAAGTACTGCTGACCCCCAGGCCAGGTTACATTCTGGTGTCCTTTTAGCAAATACTGCCACCAATCTGCATTGATTTTGTCATAGTCATGGACCGGCACTTTTGTCTGAAATTCAGCAATTATATCGGTGCTTTCAAGAATATCCGAAAAGTGATAAGCTTTGCCGAAGGCGGTATACTTTGCTTTCTCCAGCAGTTTTCTTAAAACATTTTCCTGAGCTTCCATTATCTCAGGTTCAGAAATTATTTTACCTGTTAAATCAAGTGCTTTTTTGATCAGATCACCAATTACCGCCATCTTATGGATTTATTTAAAGTTAGATGACCATGCTCCGATAAAATTGTGCCAGAAAATTAAACTGAGAGTAACCTTATCAAAACAAGCAGCATTCTGGAAACGACAAATTCCCCGGGTGGTATCGGCCATATCTGCGGGCAGGTAGAGCTGGCAGGAAAATTGTTCGCTCTATCGAATAAATCCGTTGGTAACAATTACCAGGATTTGATTGTTTGAATAACCATCGGCTGAATGATGACTGAACATCACATGCTTACACGAACTTGTATTCAGTAAATGGGCAGGCATTAGCCTTTCGTTACGCTTTTAGTTCAATAAAATGAATCAACATGAAAAAAGTAAAATTAGGACAAACAGACCTTCAGGTAGCACCGATCAATTTGGGCGGTAATGTATTTGGGTGGACACTCAACGAAAAACAATCATTCGAAATTCTGGATGCGTTTGCGGACTCAGGTTTTAATTTCATCGACACTGCTGATACCTACTCTTTTTGGGCAGATGGAAATAGCGGTGGAGAGTCTGAAACTATCATTGGCAACTGGCTTAAAAGGAAAGGAAATCGAGCGGACATCGTGGTCGCGACCAAGGTAGGATTTGAAAATGGCATCAGACCTGCGGATGTAAGCAAAGCCACCATTTTGAAAACTGTGGAGGAATCTTTGAAGCGGCTTCAGACGGACTATATCGATCTGTACTATACCCACAGAGACGACGGCAAAACGCCCGTGGAGGAAACATTAGAAGCGCATCATCAGTTGGTGAAAGAAGGGAAGGTGAGGGTC
>DASYHR010000838.1:0-4197 GCA_035998385.1 Dyadobacter sp.
TAAAAGAAATCTTTTACAGAATAGATGGAGAAGGGTTCCTGACTGCTGGGATTGTTTTCATTGAGCGTATCATTGGGATATACCATTTCTTGATAATCTTCAAATACCATCGTAATCTCACTGGATTGCGGATTTGAATAAAATGCCTTTTGAAGACTCGGAGATGTCATTTTTTCCTTTTTACCATAATGGAAATAACCGGCCATATCCGCCATGTCCTGTCCAATTTTCAGATAACCGTCTAATCCATAGTGAAATCCGTTCCAACCTGGCGCGCCTAGTGCAGCGTAGGGCTGCACAATTGGTAAAGTTCTGTCCAATGTGCGTTGTGATTCTCTAAAAGCGCCGATCCGGTCGTCGTAGGGACCTCCGCCAAAAAGAGGAAGTTGAAAAACATATATTTTTTCAACAGAAGGATAATCGGCCTGTAATTGATTGATTAGCGTCGGAATGCGTGGTGCCCAGGACAATGGGTTGTCCGAAGCAGCTTCATTTTCGCCCTGCCAATAATAAATAGCACGGGTATAAGGTAACAGACCTGACTGCGTTGCGTAACTCAACATCGCTCCATAAGGATTTGAACCGTCTGTTGGATTATTGCTATTACGTACCGTGAGATCACCCAAAGAAGCTCCTGCGACAGCACCGTTGATCACACAGGTGGGTATTCCGTACTTTTCCGCAACCATCTTTTGAAATTCAATACCGAAAATGCCAACCCTGGGCGTAAGCGAATTAGTCAATCCAAAGCCTACACCTTCCGGACCATTACCGAAGGTGCGGCAGAATTCGTTTCTATACTGGTAATCTACTTCCCACGCAACGGCATTGGATTGGCCATAAATGATGTAAAAGTCACCTGCAACAACGTCTGATCTTTTGACGATCAGTGATGAATCGGTAGCTGATTTGATCGCGTATACTTCAAAAGCATATTCTGCTAACTCGGATTTTATTTTTGTATCAAAACTGAATGGAGCAACCCCATTGGCGTAGGTTGCATTTATCCTTTGGTAGCCGGTTTTTGCTTCATTTCTGTACCTGACTACCGAAATATGCGTAAAGCCTGCAGTTTCAAGTTTTCCTGAAATATTGATAATCGCCTCATTATTTTTATCTCTTGGAAACAATTGATTATTCTGCGGGAGCTTATCGAAGCTGCCAAGGGTAAATCTCTGTCCAAAGCTCTGGATGCCAGAGGTTGCCAGAAGAATGAGACAAAGGAAAAGTATATGTCTTATCATGGTTAAAGACGAGTAGAGCTAGTAAGCAGATGATGGAATGTTCAAGTAAAGGTAAGTGTTGCAATCTTAAAATGATATAAGAAATACAAGGCATTTTAACATGAATTCTTAAATCATTCTGATGATTGTCAGAATATGTTCAGGATGTAGGATCGGGAACGTGGATTCGATAAAAAATAAATGGTAAGGATTAGTTTAGTTAGCCAGACCGTATCTCAGAATACAATAAATTGCCCGGAAACCGTCTTTCCAATTGATCTTCTTTCCTTCTTCATAGGTTCTTCCGTAGTAAGAAACACCTACTTCATAAATCCTTATGTTAGGGATTTTAGAGATTTTGGCAGTTACCTCAGGCTCGAAACCAAATCGATTTTCCTGAAGCTTAATGCCTTTGAGCATATCGGCGCGGAAAAGTTTGTAGCAGGTTTCCATGTCTGTAAGGTTTAGATTACAGAACATGTTGCTCAGGAATGTTAAGAATTTGTTCCCGATGGTATGCCAGAAGAAAAGAATGCGGTGTGGGCGGCCGCCCATAAAACGAGATCCGTATACTACGTCTGCATAGCCATTGATGACCGGTTTGAGAAGAATATTAAATTCTTCAGGATCATATTCAAGATCAGCATCCTGTACGATGATGTAGTCACCTTTGGCGCGGCGGATGCCTGTGTGAAGAGCGGCACCTTTTCCTTTGTTTACTTCATGCCTGAAATAGGTAATCTCTACTTCCGGGTTTTCAGTCATAAACTGACGAACCTTACCCTCAGTATTATCTGCAGAGCAGTCATTTACAACAACCAGTTCCATTGTGAATTCACCTATCAGTTTGACTGATTTTAACTTTTGTAATACGGTGAGGATGGTTTTTTCTTCGTTGTAAGCAGGTACTATAACAGATAATTTCATTGGTAATAATGTATGTCATTCATAAAGTGAGTGGGTGTAAAGATATAAAAAAAGCACCCCGTTGCATGCAACGGGGTGCTCCGTTCAATAACTTATTAGTCAAAACACAAAGAAGCAGCCCCTAAAAGACCAGCGTCATTGGCAAGTGTAGCTCTTTTTATATTGATTGTTTTGAGGTAGTAAGGTGTTAGCCAATACTGGAAACGATCATTGATAGCGGGCAAAATGAACTCGAACGAGGCCGAAATACCACCGCCAATCAGAATTGTAGTAATGTCAAGAATCCGGATCATGGAAACAAGACCTTCTCCCAGTAAATAACCCATTTCCCAGAAAATGGCTTTAGCCAATTCGTCCCCTGCAGATGCCGCAGCTACGAGACCAGTTGTGGATATTGTCCCGTCAGCAGGCAATTGTGTTGTTCCGGTATAGGCGGCTCTCATGGTATTTGCCATATCAAGCAATTCTTTTTTACCAATATTCCTTTCCAAAACCTTTCCGTATTTGGAAGGAACGTGTCCTGGTTCCATAGCGTTTCCGCCACCGCCTTTGAACACCTTTTTATCAATAATAGCTGCTCCGCCGATACCTGTTCCGAGGGTTACAAAGATGTAATCTTCCGGCAGTTTGTCTTCGCCAAAGTAATATTCTCCCAAGGCTGCTGCATTGGCATCATTTTCAAGGAAGAAATCATGATTTGGAAAACGTTTTTTCAGGTCAGGAACGATTGTAATTCCGTCGATTTCAGGAATAGCGGTAATCTCAATCAGTGTTGTGCGGGCTCTGTTGGTAAGGCCAGGTACACCTATTCCGACTTTCTTTACTTCCGGATATTCTACCAGCTGTAATGCGATTGCATCGCCCAGTCGTTCAATAAAGTGGCCTGAACTGCGCCAACTAGCGGTATCGTGGCTGTAAAAATTGGATATTCTTCCGTCCGTAGCATCAACGATCCCCATTTTTACGTTGGTGCCTCCCACGTCTATACCGAGGTACTGTTCCATGAAATCAATATGGGTTTAATAAATAATTTTAAAAATGTGGCAATTTAGCAAAAATGCCTTATTGTTTACAAATCAATCTAAATCTCCTAACTGAGGACGGATCAGAATTTCTTCAATTACTGACCTCGGTGATAGCGAATAAGCTGCCCATATACTCTCCGCAACATCTTTGGAATCCATAAATCTTTCCTGTGGAAGTTCGGTTTCATGCCAGCTATCCGTGTATGTTGCTCCGGGAATTACCGCTGTTACTTTGACCTGATGTGGTTTCATTTCTTCCCGCAAAACTTTGGTCATACCCAGCAATGCAAACTTTGATATACAATAAGAGCCGCCATTCGTGTAAGCAGTGATACTTGCAGTTGAACAGATATTGAAAATATGACCTGTCTTTTGCTCCATCATGCCTCCAATAATCCCACGTGTGAGATGGTAAGCACTATATACATTGGTTTCAATCATTTTTTCGAGTGTACCTTCCGTTTCATTATGAATCTGGCCCGGAATAAATACTCCTGTGTTGTTGATAAGTACCTTCACCGGTCGGTTCATTGCCTGCACAAATGCAATAAAGTCATTCAATTCCTCGCGAACCGACAAGTCAGCCGTTTTATAAAGTAGCTGCGACTCTGTATATAGCGCGTTCATTTCCTGCTGTAGCGAAAAAAGGTCTTTGTTGTTTCTTGCACAGGTAATTACGTCACATTTCCCTTCGAGAAACCGTTCTACGATTGCTCTTCCAATTCCTTTTGTACCTCCGGTAACGACTACTAATGGATTCATTTTTCTCTTTACTTCTTTTTTTGCCTAATTTTCCCGAAAATATTGAATACAATTAAGATATTATGTCTGTAATCGGTAAATACTTCATTTTTTTAGGATCGTTATTTGGCAAAGGGGAGAAATTATCTGTTTACTGGCGGCGTTTTATTGAGGAGTGTGTTGGCATTGGCGTAAGTTCTATCTTCATCGTAGCCCTTGTTTCTACTTTCATAGGCGCTGTTTCCTGCATTCAAACTGCGTATAATCTTGTAAGTCCGATT
>DASYHR010000846.1:0-3638 GCA_035998385.1 Dyadobacter sp.
TCTTCCTCCTTCTTCAATCCCATAAATGGCATCGCTGAATGTCATATCATAGGCCGACATCGTTTTTGCAACCGTGCCGGAAGCTCCACCAGCTTTGAAAAAATATGCGGCCGTTTCCTGCCCCGCCCCGATTTCGGCAAAAGAGCCATAAATACGGCGGTCAAGATTGATTTTTAAGGCCTTTTGCTTTGTCCCAAGATTTTTATCGTACATAATTGTATCGTAAGATGAAGAGCATTACGTGTAAATATAGGAAAAATACCAATTTTTATCACACCCAAAGTGCATTCAATCAATAACAGGAACGAAAAAATTCTATATTTTATTAGCATTAAACCAAACAGTCGGCGCATATGACAAGCGACTATCTTTTTGTGTACGGTACTTTAATGCAGGGCTTCAACAACCCTTTTGCAGAAAAGTTACGCCAATCTGCTTCGTTTGAAGGGTATGGTCGGGTGGCTGGAATATTGTATCAGATTACGTGGTATCCGGGAGCCATATACCTGCCTGATGCATCAGCAACTATATATGGCGAAATTTACAAACTTGCTCCCAATACAGGTTTACTTGCTGAACTGGACGAATACGAAGATGTCTGTGAAGATCAGGGGCTTTATCGTCGTATTAAAGTGCCGGTACTAACCAAAAACGAACGGACCATCCACTGCTGGATATACGTCTACAATCAATCCGTTGGAGGATTACGTCAGATTGAAAGCGGAGACTTCAGAGACCCTGCCTGACTCTATTTCACAGTTGCCGGCGACTGATCCGGAACCACATATCGATTGATGTGTTCCCTGTTCCACTCAGTCAGTTTGTTGTTGATAAACCTGAGTTTGTACTCCTCTGAACTGTCACTCTTGTAAGCCAATACCTCTGTCGGATTCCCCTTTTCATCTTTGGAAGAAGACGAAATCATGTATTTCTGACCAAGAATACCAATGACCTCACTTTTGGTCATACCAATATTTACCTGCTTCATCCTTTCGTTAGTTCGGTAAGCCACGTTGTTTGTTACACAGCCCGACAGCCATAACGATATCAGTAAAACGACAACTCCTTTGATTTTCATAGCTTTGACAATACAATTAAAAATGATTCCTTTTTACTTTCTCACCGATGATCCTCAAACCATCAAGAGTCAGTTTACGATCAATTTCAATAAATTCTTCCTCTAATGTTTCAATGATAGACGATAAACCTCCAGTCGCTACTGCAATACAATCTCCTCCGAGTTCAGTACGGATACGTTGGATCAGCGATTTCACCAAACCTTCATATCCCAGCAAAATCCCCGCCTGAATCGCTTCTGTTGTATTTTTGCCGATAGCAGACTGCGGTAATTTGAGAGGCACCTCGGGTAGCTGTGCTGTATTGGCAAACAAAGCTTTTACAGCTGTGATCAATCCCGGCAAAATGGCGACACCCAAAATTTGCCCTTCTGCAGATACCGTCGTGAATGTAAGGGCTGTACCAAAGTCGACCACGACGCAATTTTGTTTGTAACGCGATATAACCGCCACCGCATTGGCAATAAGATCTGCGCCTATTTCATGTGGATGGTCAATAGCAATATTCAGCTCGGGCAAAATCCCCGGACCTACAGTAATGATTTCATCTCCAAACAGCGACTTCAGCATTTTCTGGATAATGGGTGTCATCGCCGGCACAACACTGCTCAACACAACCGCCTCCACATCTCCAAACCACAAACCAGATTCCAGAAAATGAAGCCTGAGCCTTGACTCGTAATGCGCTTCATTTTCCTGAGGCTGTGAACGCAGGCGCCATACATTGTTCCATGTACCCGAATCATAAAGTCCAAAAACAGTGTCGGTATTGCCGACGTCAACAGCTAAGAGCATAAGCGTGATTTATATGATGGCAACAAATTAAAGGCATTATGGAAATAAAACTTCATTTGTCAATTCTATTTCAGATAGTTTATTTTGATTATACCTAATTTTGAAGGCCAATATTTTTTCATCAGCATTTGAAAATGTCTTCAGGACCTGTGCGTCTCTTCCCATATCAAAATATGCATCCTTTCACGTTTCCCGTGCGTACCTTATCTGCTCTTCTATTTATTTGCCTGATTTCAACTTTCGCCTTTTCGCAGGCGGTGCCTGAATGGCAGGACCCAAAAATCGTGAAAGTGAATACAGAACGTTCGCGGGCAGATTTCACACCCTATGCGGACGAAAAGAGTGCGTTGAACAGAGCCGAAAAATCGCCGTTTGTGATTTCCCTCAACGGTTCCTGGAAGTTCAAATGGGCATCCCACCCGTCCAAAGCCATGACCGGCTTCTATAATCCGGCGGTGAGTACATCTTCATGGGACAATATACCTGTGCCCTCCAACTGGCAGGTAGTTGCTGCGCTTGAAGGACGCGCGTACGACAAACCCTTGTTTTCTAATATTAAATACCCGTTTCCGCTTACGCCTCCCAAAATCTCAGCCGACACCAATTCGGTGGGCATGTATCGTACCACTTTTACACTATCCGATTCCATTGAAAATAAATCAGTGTTCCTGCAGTTTGGCGGCGTAGCATCAGCCTGTTATGTATGGCTGAATGGCGAGGCAATAGGCTATCATGAGGACAGCATGACCCCTTTCGAATTTAATGTTACAGACGACGTCAAAAAAGGAGTTAACCATTTGGCGGTACAGGTTATCAACTGGTCGGATGGCAGCTACCTGGAAGATCAGGATTTCTGGCGCCTGTCGGGAATATTCAGAGATGTGAACCTGCTTGTGCGACCGGCGGCGATTATCGCAGATGTGAGCCTCAGCACCGATCTGGACGAACGCTACGAGCATGCAACGCTGAAGGTCGCAACGTTTGTAAAAAACTTCCGGACAAAACCTGTACAGGCACACCAGGTAGTATTTTCGCTCTACGATGCCAAGGGTAATGTGGCTGCCGGTCAGGTCAGTCAGTCGGTGCACGACCTGGAAGCTTTTCAGGAGAAATCATTTCGTATTGAAATGCCTGTTGAAAATCCTTTGAAATGGAGTGCTGAGCAGCCCAACCTATACAAACTGACAATACAGCTTTTGAACCCTGACGGGAAAACGGTAGAAGTGATAAGCCAGCAAGTCGGTTTTCGGAACGTTAAGATTAAAAACGGACAACTTCTGGTAAACGGGAAAGCTGTAACAATTAAAGGCGTGAACAGGCATGAGTTTGACCCGGAAACAGGAAGGGTTATCAGCAAAGAATCCATGATCAGGGATATCAGACTGATGAAGCAGCATAACATCAATGCTGTGCGCACCGCTCACTACCCTAATGCGTCGGAATGGTATAATCTGTGTGATGAATACGGACTTTACGTGATGGATGAAGCCAATATTGAAAGTCATGGTTTATGGCAGCAAAACATCATCCTGGCCGACAAACCTGAATGGCGCACCGCGTTTCTGGAAAGAGGAAAAGCGATGCTCGACCGTGATAAAAACCATGCTTCTGTGATTATCTGGTCTTTGGGTAATGAATCAGGAATGGGCGAAAATTTCACTGCCATGGCCGACTATTTTCGGCTGGCCGACCCAGGCCGGCCGATTCATTATGAGGGGCGCAAGAACTACAAATCAAATAGTCTGAGCAACTTTGACATCATCTCAG
>DASYHR010000160.1:0-2788 GCA_035998385.1 Dyadobacter sp.
AGTATATTCTGTTGCAACGGGTACTGTGCTTACCATCAATACAAAAACCAAGAAACTTTACAATGGTGATCAGGAGCTGATTGATATTTCGAAAGCGCTTACCCCGCAAAAGAAAGAGTTCATAAAAGCCGGTGGATCTTATGCCATCGTATTTGGGAAAAAAATCCAGACAATCGCTGCGAAGATTTTAGGTATCGAGCCGACTCCTGTTTTTGCTCCGTCCAAAGAGATTTCGAACGAAGGACAAGGACTTACTGCTGTTGAAAAAATATTCAATAAAAACGCTGTTGGTATTACGCCAGGCAAAGTACTGCACGCAGGTTCGGATGTACGTGTAGAAGTGAATATAGTAGGATCTCAGGATACTACGGGATTGATGACTGCCCAGGAGCTGGAGTCGATGGCTGCCACAATTATTTCACCAATCGTGGACGGTGCATACCAGTCGGGATGTCACACAGCTTCGGTTTGGGATAAGAAAGCACAGGCTAACATTCCTAAACTGATGAAGTTCATGAACGACTTCGGTTTGATTACTGCCCGTGACCCTAAGGGTGAATACCATTCCATGACGGACGTAATTCACAAAGTTCTGAATGATATCACGATTGACGAGTGGGCTATCATCATCGGTGGTGACTCGCATACAAGGATGTCAAAAGGTGTAGCGTTCGGTGCTGACTCAGGAACTGTTGCACTGGCACTGGCTACGGGTGAGGCATCTATGCCAATTCCTGAATCGGTGAAAGTGACTTTCAAGGGTAGCATGAAAGACCACATGGATTTCCGTGATGTAGTGCATGCTACACAAGCGCAGATGCTTCAGCAGTTTGGCGGAGAAAACGTATTCCAGGGCAGAATCATTGAGGTTCATATCGGAACACTTCCGGCTGACCAGGCATTTACATTTACTGACTGGACTGCAGAAATGAAAGCGAAAGCTTCTATCAATATTTCTGAAGATGATACATTAATCGAATCACTGGAAATTGCAAAAGGCAGAATCCAGATCATGATCGATAAAGGTATGGACAATGCAAAGCAGGTTCTTCAGGGGCTGATCAATAAGGCTGATAAACGTATTGCTGAGATCAAATCAGGTGAAAAGCCAGCCTTGGTGCCGGATGCAAATGCAAAATATTATGCTGAAGTAGTGATTGACCTTGACGTAATTGTTGAGCCGATGATTGCGGACCCGGATGTAAATAACAAGGAAATTTCAAAGCGTTACACGCATGATACAATCCGTCCGATCTCTTATTATGGAAATGATAAAAAAGTAGATCTTGGTTTTGTAGGATCTTGTATGGTTCACAAAGGCGATTTGAAGATTGTATCTCAAATGCTTAAAAACCTTGAAGAACAGCAGGGTAAAGTTGAATTCCATGCACCACTTGTGGTAGCAGCGCCGACCTACAACATTGTAGAAGAGCTTAAAAATGAGGGAGACTGGGATGTATTGCAGAAATACTCTGGTTTTGAATTTGATGATAAAGCTCCAAAAGTTGTAGCGCGTACGGAGTATGAAAATATGATGTATCTGGAGCGTCCTGGCTGTAACCTTTGTATGGGTAACCAGGAAAAAGCTGCAAAAGGTGATACAGTATTGGCAACATCGACACGTCTTTTCCAGGGTAGAGTTGTGGAAGATACAGAGCGTAAAAAAGGAGAGTCACTATTGGCATCCACACCTGTCGTTGTTCTTTCGGCGATCCTTGGTAGAATTCCAAGTGTAGAGGAATACAAGGCGGCAGTTGTTGGTATCGACCTGACTAAATTTGCTCCTCCTACAAAACAACTGAGCAGATAAGAATGACTTTGAAGTGTTCGCCGGTTTTCTTCTTACCGGCGGACATTTCAAATATACTGGCACCGGATCTCCACTGGTGGTTCAGTTTTTGATAAGTGGAATGTATAGACATTAATTTTAATTACTATGGCGTTTGACTTAGATATGATTAAGGGCGTATATGCCCGAATGCAAGAGCGAGTGGAAGCTGCCCGTAAAGTAGTAGGCCGTCCGCTGACCTTATCCGAAAAAATTCTTTATTCTCACTTGTGGGAAGGCAATCCTACTCAGATTCACGAGCGCGGGAAATCCTACGTCGATTTTGCTCCCGATCGCGTTGCGATGCAGGATGCAACGGCGCAGATGGCTCTTTTGCAGTTTATGCAGGCAGGTCGTCCGCAGGTTGCGGTACCTTCCACAGTTCACTGTGATCACCTGATCCAGGCTGAAGTGGGGGCTGTGCAGGATTTGAAAAATGCTGAGGATAAGAACAAGGAGGTTTACGATTTCCTTTCTTCTGTTTCTGATAAATATGGATTAGGTTTCTGGAAGGCGGGTGCCGGTATCATTCACCAGGTTGTTTTAGAAAATTACGCTTTCCCGGGCGGAATGATGATCGGGACTGATTCGCACACGCCGAATGCGGGTGGATTAGGTATGATAGCGATTGGCGTCGGCGGTGCTGATGCCAGCGACGTGATGTCTGGTCTTGCATGGGAATTGAAAATGCCACGTCTGATCGGAGTGAAACTCACCGGAAAACTAAGCGGATGGACAGCAGCCAAAGATGTGATCCTTTGGGTAGCTGGTCAGCTTACTGTTAAAGGCGGAACTGGCTATGTAGTGGAATATTTTGGCGAGGGTGCCGAAAGTCTTTCTGCAACAGGTAAAGGTACTATCTGTAACATGGGTGCTGAAATCGGAGCGACGACCTCAATTTTTGCATACGATGACAAAAGTGCTGATTATCTCAGAGCAACAGATCGGGCTGATGTAGCT
>DASYHR010000211.1:0-2166 GCA_035998385.1 Dyadobacter sp.
TACTGATAAAAAAACTCAAATAATAACTATTGGTGTGCTGGTAGTACTCCTGATTTTAAAGAAGATCCGAAATGAATAGACAGCAATTATACATCGTATTCGGACTGGTAGTCATCTGGTATTACATGCGAAAAATTCAGGCAGCAAACGCGCTGATGGTCCGCTATCTGTTGCCACAAAATATACGCATCAACACAGGTGCTGTATATTGGAATCAGCCAGTTGTAATAACAAACCCAACTGGAACACCGATCAATCTGGATAGATACAACATGCGTGTCGATCTTGAGAATTATCCGATCGGTACGGCCTACGGTACGGCAAGAACCGCAATTCGCGCCGGTGGTGAAACTACGATTATGGCCAATGTCATGATTCCAATTGATGCACTGATAAGTGTGATACCATCACTGCTGAACGCAGGACAATCAATTGATGTGAGGTTCATAGGTCACATTTTCGCCGAACTGATCACAGTTCCTGTCAATACTGAAATAAAGGTTCCAATTCCAAAACTGTTCAAATTATAATGGCAGATCCTATAGAAGTGGTTCCAACCATCATTTATTATGATGACAAGGGAAACGAAATCGATTCCAAGGGAAACAAGAAATCAGGAGGTGGAATATTTGCCGGAATCCTGGAAGCGGTTCCCAATATTTTGAAAAGTCTTTTTCCAAACGGTATTGGAGGTGGTGGTAACAGCAACTACCCTGTAATGACAACTTTACCAGGCGGAACCCAAAGCGTGAATCTGGGAAGCAACAACATGCTGATGTTTCTGCTGATCGGAATGGTAGGTTTCCTAATTATCACAATGACACCCAAAAAGAAAAAATGAAAGTAATCGGAATTGTAGGTTATATAGTTGGCCTGAATGGAACTGGAAACCTTTTTGAAGTTGAAGATAATGGGAAAACGTACCTGGCTACGATTTGGGCTGACGGCAAATTTCATCCTATCAGTACCGAGTCTGTGAAAGAGCATGTTGCGCAAGGAAAGGGTAAGTTGAATTCTGCAAAGATCTTCACGAATTCCAATGTAGATGTCCTGAACGTGATAAATCCAGAAGGATGGAAGCGCATCCACCAATCTACTTCAGAATCGCCTGAACAGCCGGACAATGAAACGGAAATCTCCGACAGTCTTGAATTTCCTTTCAATATCTCTTTTGATGGAAAAATCAAAATTGACATTGGTGGAGTCAACAAAATTCTCAAACTGCTAAACTAAAATTATGGCACGTGCTAAAAAAGTAAATCTGGATATTCCGGATGAAACCAACGAAACTGAACCTGTTGCACAAACGGAAACCGTCATTGAGCAACAAGACCAAAATCTTGAACCGGAAGAACCGGCAACTGATCCTGAACCGGAAGAACCGGCAAACGATCCTGAACCAGAGGAACCGGTAAACGATCCTGAACCAGAGGAACCGGCAACTGATCCTGAACCGGAAGAACCGGCAGCTGATCCTGAACCGGAAGAACCGGCAGGTCCACAAGCCGTCAAGTTTTCTGTATTCGATATACGCGGGACTGTACCGCCCAAAGACCACGAAGTATTTCTTGTTGGCAACGAATTGGATTACTATAAATATTTGATGTGGCTGAGCTACTGCATCGAAAATGGTTTGCCCTTGTCATTAGTGCGATTCCAATAAGCTCAAAACTAACTAGTACCTATTCAACCAAAACAATACAATAATGTCTAAAATCCTGTATAACGTAGCGACGTTCAAAGGCCTTCTTGGTACCGCGGTAGTCTACCTGGCAGAAACAGAAGGTGGTACCCAATTTTTGGTACACAAAATTCAAGTAACAGTAGCAGGGGCTCCTGTTGACAAGTGGCAATATACTGCACGATCTGCAATGCAGTCTTATTTAGGACTTGGCGAAGCGACAATTTCGTCATCAATTGATATGTCGAAAATTGCAGATGCTGCACCGTCTGGTGTGTTGGATGCTGATGGATTTGCAATTATTAGCAACGGAGCCACAGCACCCCGTCTGTATACATCTCAAGCATTTTACTCTCTGAAGGGTGAAGGTATATCGGATTATACAGGTGATAAGGGTACGCCGGTAACTGGTTCAAACGGTCAAACCGTTGTAATCAATTCCACAAGCAAAACCATGTCCGAAACAATCTCGGAAGTTACTGCAT
>DASYHR010000235.1:0-1806 GCA_035998385.1 Dyadobacter sp.
GAAATGAAAAAGACATATCTGAAATGGTTTTTTATAGTGGGTGCTGGCTTATTCTTAGGCGCATGCGCTGAGGAAAATACCAGTGAGCCTACTCCTGACCCGACACCGGGTACAACATCCCGTTACGTTGTGGCATCAGCACCGGTTGGCTCGCAAGGTGTTGCGGATTACCTTTTGACAACCAGCGATTTGACGCAAGGCACAATCAGCACAAAAGGGCAGGGAATAGAGCAGGATGGCTCTTATCGTTACTACCTGACACATAAGGGCAAATTCTTCAGCTTACTTTACGGGCAGGGAAATCCCGGTGCCGTTACCACTTATGCATTGGATGAAAAAGGTGCATTGCAAAAAACATCTGATTTTCAGGCGGAGACAGTGCAGGTATTTACGACAGCAGGCGATGATATTTTAACGATTAAGGTGCCCCGCAGTGGTAATGAAAGTGCTTCATGGTTCCGTATCAATGCCGACCAGTCGCGTATTGTGGGCGAAGGGCAGGTGAACATTGTGAAACTTGCAGGCAACGGTGAGCGTGCACATTTTACCTGGGCTACTCAGGTGGGCGACAAAATATTCGCTCCATATATGAGCATCAAAGGTGTAGCTCCTGACGCCTTCGGAACGGTTAATCCGGATAGCAGCTGGATCGCGGTATTCTCTTATCCGGGCATGACTTACGAAAAAACGATCAAAGACAACCGAACCAGCTTTATTGGATCGTATTTCAATAATGGACTTGCAGTGGATGAAAAAGGCGATGTATACGGTTTCTCTCCGGCATCGGCAACTAACTCCGGCGCTTCCACTACCACGAAGCCATCTGCTTTTGTTCGTATCAAAAAAGGTACTACTGAATTTGATAAGACCTATCTGTTCAATGTACAGCAAAAATCAGGCGGCTACAAAATCGCCAACCAAACCTACCTTGGAAGTGGAAAGGTATTGCTTTACATGTATGGAAACATCAATACGGCGACAGGTACTAAGAAGCTTGCTATCGCCGATCTTTACGCGGAGACCTTTACGTGGGTTACCGGCGCTCCTGACGTGATTGCATCATCGTCCGCATCGTACAACAACAACACCGTGAGCGATGACAAAAAGAGCGTATACGTAGGTATCAATACAGAAGCAGGCAGCTCAGTGTATACGATCAACATTGCGACTGCAGTGGCTGCACAGGGTTTGAAGGTAGAAGGTGGCGCGATTACGGCCATCGTAAAAGTGAGATAAAAGTTTGTGTTTACTACTCTCAGTCACTTCTTAACGGAGGGGTTGAGAGTAGTTTCACGTTCATGTCTGAAAAAATTTGCCGGTAGTTTTGTGATTGAAGGCCAATCTGGTGAAGTCGGCAGGACAGGGAGTAGCGTAGTAAGAGTGAGTTATGAAAAATAATAACAGCAGGAGTGTACAGGAAGTGAATGAGCAGGCAACAGCGCAGTCAGACGTCTACCCGGTTCATGATTTGGGAGGTACATCCTTTCAGTTTACCACTATTGAAGATGCAGACGAATATTACTTCAAAGGAGTGCATCGTCATGATTTTTATGAATTGCTCTGGTTTACGGAAGTCGCAGCGGATCGGCATCATTATATCGATTTCAACAAATGTGAGATAGAAAATAACCAGCTTTTTCTGCTCTTGCCAGGCCAGGTTCATCAGATTGACCAGCGCGGTAAATTTGGGTTCTTAATGGCATTTTCCAGTGCCTTTTTTGAAAAAATCACGGGTAATGACATCGCCTGGTTTGTAAGTCATTCATGCAATTTCAACGTTGTTATTCCCGGCCATCTGGTGCCGGT
>DASYHR010000158.1:0-1643 GCA_035998385.1 Dyadobacter sp.
CGACTTGAATACCAAGAAGCTTACCTGATGGCGAACCATCATGTAGCTCATGGCATACATTTGCAGCAACAATTAGGTCATACTCCTCTTTAGTTAAATACGGGACAATTTCATCCAAGTGATTTTGATTGATAGTCAAAATGTATTGTCTCGAATCTCCGATATAATCCCTTAGACATCGGAACATCTCTGCAACTTGCCGTGGATCAACACCGTCCAACAATCTACTATCGTGAAAAATTGTTCCAACTGCATGATTAAATCCTTTAAGTGAAAGTGTGAGATCATAACAAAATATTTTCACGTTATTGATTCCATCTGAGGAGTCCGATTCGATTTTCGCATCAAAATTAAATCGAAGCAAATTGTCTCCATCGTTGTTATAGACAGTAACTCCGGCAGCGGAATTAGGATAGAATCGCTTCGCTAATTCTCGAAAAAATTCTCTTGTTGACCGAATGATACCCTCGGCATCCTTGAGATATTTGTCCGTCTCTTCGGTGGCTTCGATAAACTCACGTTCAATTCTGATTTTTTCTTTATGATACTCTTCTAATAATTGATTATATCTCGCAAGTTTCTCTTTGTCAGATCGAAGGTCTGATAATTTTGTTGTCAAGTTTACGAAGACATCGAGTGCCTGATGAGTATCAAGATATTTTAAGTTTGCATCAAATTCTATTTGTAATCTGTGAAACTCATCACTCAGACCTGAGATCTCTCGATTGATTTCCGTTTTCTGGTCTAAAAGTCTCTTTTCTCTATTTTCCGTCAAATGACGATAAAAATTCTCCAACTCATCTAACCGCTTGAGGGCAACCTCAGAAATTACTATTGAAGCCTCTTCATAGATCTTTTTAATAGCATCATTATTTATATCTGGTGACAATTTTCGACTCTCATCTATATTCTTAACTTGATTTTGGCGAAGAACTATCTTATTTTGGACTTGTTGCAATTGTCGCTGTAATTTGTCAGCAACAGTCTTTATTTCATAATAATCTTCTGCCAGGCGGAACTGTTGAAGATCACTTTCAAGCTTCTCAATTTCATCTTCCAAGTTCTGCGTTGCAAGCAAAATATCCCTTCCACCTACAAAAAATGACCTGAGTAATTGATCATCTTTTATTTCGTTCACTAAATAACGAATGCGCTCCTTACTCTTCCTTAGAGCATATTTTTGCTGAACAAGATGTACATTCAGACCCAACAAAAAAGAATTCGTTAGTAATATAGAATAGTCGTCTTTTAAAGTATTTGGGTTCTTAAATGAAACGTAGGAGGCTCTACGAGGTCGTATAAAACTCGGAATTAAGCTCCTAAAGCTAAGTGAATCTACGGAGACTGGAACATCAAATAAAAGATTTTCTAGCTTCAAATTAAAATCACGAACTCTTAAATCCTGCCCATTTAAATTTATCACATTTTGATTCGATGTGTTCCGGGATGCAATATATTCTAACCCTTTAATTTTGAATGTTAAGTAGAATGTCCAATCTGGTATATGACTCTTAAAAGGCTTTTTAGTACTAGAACCAAGGCAAAAGTGTATCAGCGAAATCAGCAATGACTTACCAACACCGTTAAAGGTTTTACCACGCTCCGTTTCCTGTGATTGTGACTGACGAGCAATAATAAAGTTC
>DASYHR010000237.1:0-3637 GCA_035998385.1 Dyadobacter sp.
CGATTTTGGGATGATCGGACTTGGGGTGATGGGTAGAAACCTGTTACTTAACGTAGCTGATCATGGTTTCTCCGTTATCGGTTTTGATAAGGATAATGCGAAGACAACAGCATTAGAGGATTCAGCTACCGAAGGTACAACTGTAAAAGGTGTACCCGACCTGGAACAAATGGTTCAGGGGTTGAAGACACCGAGAAAATTAATGATGCTTGTACCTGCAGGTAAGCCGGTAGACGACGTTATTGCTTCTCTGATTCCTTTGCTGGAAAAAGGTGATGTTGTGATTGACGGAGGAAATTCACATTATACGGATACGCTCAGACGAGTAGAATACCTGAAAGAAACGGGTATTAATTTTATGGGAATGGGTGTTTCAGGAGGAGAACAAGGAGCCAGAACGGGTCCGAGTATGATGCCTGGAGGAAATGAAGCGGCTTACGAGCATGTGAAACCAATTCTGGAATCGATTGCTGCCAAAGTAGGTGACGTTCCTTGCGTGGACTACCTGGGTAAAGGTGGTGCAGGTCACTACGTGAAAATGGTACACAACGGGATTGAGTATGCGATTATGCAGCTGATCAGCGAATCGTATGTAATCCTGAAAAAAGGCGGACTCAGCAATGAGCAACTGCACGAAACATTCAAATCATGGAATCAAGGGCTGTTACAATCATTTTTGGTTGAAATTACAGCAGATATATTTGCTCAGAAAGACGATAAAACGGACGCGCATCTTGTGGATGTGATATCCGATAAAGCAGGTTCAAAAGGTACAGGGAAATGGACATCTCAGGATTCTATGGAACTACCTGTAGCTGTGCCTGTGATAGATACTGCAGTAGCCATGCGTACACTGTCCGGGTATAAGGATGAGCGCGTTCGTGCTGCGGCTTTGTATGCGGATGAAACTTCAGCAGAGGTTCCTTCTCAGGAAGAGCTGATAGCCATGGTACATGATGCGCTATACTTTGCTACCATATTGAGCTATGCGCAGGGATTGGCAATGTTGTTCCAGGCTTCGAAAGAATTGGCTATGGATATTCCGCTTCCGAAGGTAGTAAGTGTGTGGAGAGGTGGTTGCATCATTCGTTCTTCATTATTGGAAGTATTCACAAAAGCCTATGCAGAAAACAAGGATTTGTCTAACATTCTGTTGAGCGAAGAGGTGGCTGCTATTGTTAAATCTACATTGAAAAACACAAGAGCTGTAGTAGCACTTGCTGCGAATGAAGGTGTACCTGCCGGTGCGCTGATGTCGTCTCTTGCTTACTTTGATGCTTTCAGAAGTGAGCGCATGTCAACCAACCTGATTCAGGCACAACGTGACTTCTTTGGAGCGCATACTTATCAGCGTATTGATATCCCCGGTACTTTTCACACTGAATGGGGCCAAAACTAAATTTCGAATTTTATGCAAACAAATAAGCGTCCCCCTGCATCGGTAATCTTCATTTTTGGAGGAAGCGGGGACTTGAATTATAGGAAACTCACTCCGGCGTTATATAACTTATTTCTGGACAACTGGATGCCTGAGCAATTTGCAATTGCAGGTATCGGAAGAAGTCCTTATTCCAACGAAGCGTACCATACGCATTTGCTTGACGGAGTAAGCAAGTTTTCAAGAAGAAAAGATCAGGAAAACGAACATTGGACTGATTTTGCCCAGCACGTTTCTTACCTGCAAATGGACGGGGACGATGCGGCTGCGTATCACAAGATCACGGATGTGGTGAAGGAAAAAGAAGATGAGTGGGGAGTACATCCTAATGTCATTTTCTACCTGGCAGTAGCGCCTCAGCTTGTGCCATCTATCGCTGAAAAGCTGGGTGCTCTGAAAATTTGTTCAGACAAAAGCAGCACGCGTATTGTAGTTGAAAAGCCTTTCGGACACGATTTGCAGAGCGCACATGAATTGAATGAGCTGCTTGCAGGCATGTTTACCGAAGAGCAGATTTTCAGAATTGACCATTACCTGGGCAAAGAAACGGTTCAGAATATATTGGCGTTACGTTTTGCCAATGCGCTTTTTGAGCCGTTGTGGAACAGGAACTACATTGAGCACGTACAAATCACCGCTGCTGAAAGTGTAGGTCTGGAAGGACGTGGAGGTTATTTTGAACGTTCGGGAGCTTTGAGGGATATGGTTCAGAACCACATTCTTCAAATCCTGTGTATGGTTGCGATGGAACCACCGGTATCATTTGATGCCAATGAGGTGCGTAACAAAAAAGTGGACGTACTGAACGCGATCCGTCGAATTTCAAAAGACCAGGTACACGATTACGCCGTTCGCGGACAATATTCCAAAGGTTGGAAAAAAGGCCAGCAGGTTGTAGGGTACAGAGAAGAGGAGGGTGTAAATCCTGAATCGAATGTAGAGACATTTGCGGCTGCCAAGTTTTATATCGACAACTGGAGATGGCAGGGCGTTCCTTTTTATGTGAGAACGGGTAAGTTTCTGAACGAAAAGACGACGCACATTACGTTGCAGTTCAAACCTGCGCCGCATTATGCTTTCCCGTCAGAATCTGCTGAAACATGGAGATCCAACAGATTGACAATCAGTATTCAGCCTAATATGGATATCAGTATCCGTTTCCAGACAAAACGTCCGGGACAAACTATGAATCTGGATCCTGTGGATATGACGTTTGACTATGGCGTACCGGGCGAACATTTGCCTGAAGCGTACGAAACGTTATTGCTGGATGTAATGGAAGGAGATGCTACCTTGTTTATGCGGGGAGATCAGGTGGATGCTGCCTGGAAGGTGATTATGCCAATCCTTGAAACATGGGAAAATCGTCATCCGTCAAACTTCCCGAACTACGTTCCGGATTCATGGGGACCGGATGAAGCGGATGCGTTGATCGCCCGCGATGGACACACATGGATTAATTTCCCACCACACGATTGAGTCTATGGAAATTCACGTATCAAAAAATACAGCTGAAATAAGCAAGGATCTGGCAGACAGAATCGTCAGATTGATTGAAGATACTCTCAGGAAGCAGGATCGGTTTACGTTCGTTCTGTCAGGCGGAAGCACTCCGAAAGCTCTATATGCATTGCTTTCAGAGTCGACATACAGCGAGAATATTGCCTGGGAAAGACTTCATTTCTTTTGGGGAGATGAGCGGGCAGTTCCTTTCGAGGATGACAGAAACAATGCCAAAATGTGCTATGAACAGCTTTTGAACAAGGTAAACGTTCCGGCTGAAAATATACACATCATGCGTACAGATTTGTCTCCGGTGGAGTCTGCTGTCGCATATGAGAAGGTGTTGAGATCCTATTTCAAAGAAGGTGAGCCAACGTTCGACTTTGTCTTGTTGGGCATGGGTGACGACGGACATACGCTATCACTTTTTCCGGGAACCGAAGTTGTGCATGAAAGCAACGCCTGGGTTTCTGCATTTTTCCTGAAAGCACAGGACATGTACCGTATCACGCTTACTGCCCCGGTGGTGAATGCTGCCAAATATGTAGCGTTTATGGCGACAGGAGCCGGCAAAGCTGAGACTTTGAAAAGTGTACTGGAAGGAGATAAAAATTTGGACAAATTCCCGTCTCAGATCATCAAGCCGGAAAACGGCGAATTACACTGGTTTGTTGATGAAGCTGCAGCTGCTCAGTT
>DASYHR010000357.1:0-2110 GCA_035998385.1 Dyadobacter sp.
AAAAGCTTCGTTTAATTCGATTTGTTCAATGTCAGATAATTTGAGACCTGCCTGTTTCAAAGCCAAAGGAATAGCTGCGACTGGTCCTATTCCCATAATACGCGGATCTACGCCGGCAGTAGCGTAGGATAACATACGGGCTATAGGGGTTAATCCAAGGTCATTCACCATTTTTTCAGACATCACCATCACAAATGCGGCTCCGTCAGACGTTTGAGATGAATTCCCGGCTGTTACCGAACCACCCGCTGCAAATACAGGCTTTAGTTTAGCAAGGGCTTCTACGGTTGTATCGGCTCTTGGACCTTCGTCTTGCTTCACAACGGTTTCTTTCGTTTTCTTTTTGCCGGCTCCGGCGTCGAAGTATGTTTCTTTAATCGTAATAGGAACGATACCCTCTGCAAACAAATCTTCTTTTTGAGCATGAAGCGCTTTCTGGTGCGAAAGGAACGAGAATTCATCCTGTTGTTCCCTGCTGATTTTAAAACCGCGCGCTACCTGTTCGGCAGTAAGCCCCATGCTCAGGTAGTAGTCAGGATTGGAATGCGCAATTTCATAATTCAACGCTGTTTTCCATCCCATGGTCGGAACCATCGACATCGACTCGGTTCCTCCCGCTATAATACATTCTGCCATTCCCGCATGTATTTTGGCAGCAGCCATGGCTATTGCTTCCACGCCGGAGCCGCAATATCTGTTGATTGTAATTCCTGATACATTTTTAGGGAGCGCCAAAAGGGCTACATATCTGCCCATCTGCATGCCTTGTTCCGCTTCGGGGACAGCATTGCCTACGATTACGTCGTCTACCTGCGCCGGATCCAGATTCGGAATTTTTTCTAAAAGATATTTGATTACTTCTGCGCCAAGATCATCCGGACGCGTAAAGCGAAAACCTCCACGTGATGCTTTTCCAACTGCACTCCGGTAACCGGCAACAATGTATGCGTTCATATATTTGGTGGTTTAGTTCAATATTAATTTGCAAAAAATAAAGCCAGGCAGCAACACGTATCTTACTTTATTACAAAGTAGTGTTGATAATGATAATAGTATGCCTGCATACTATCTGTAAAATTAGTAATTAAAAATAAAACAACAAACCACCGGAATCTGTTTTCCGGTGGTTTGTAATTACCTGTAAGTTCTGATGGTGATTGTCAAAAATGGATGCGGTTTTCAGCTCCTGGTCAAGACATTGGTTGTCCTTGTTGCGAGGTTTGTTGCAATGAGCGTTTGGTCGGCATCACGATCCATAGTGCGATGTAAACCAACACGATCGGGAATGTACCTGGAATAAAGAATGCCAGTACAAGCAGTACTCTTACTATGGTAACATCTATTTTCAGATACTCTGCCAAGCCGGATGCTACACCACCGATCATCTTGTCTTCTGTATTGCGGAATAATCTATTATTGTTCATGGCTATATTCATTTAGTTGTTATTGTTGATTCAAAGGTACTATGTAATGCATGGTAGTTTGAAATGGATTCGGATGAATGGTTTTGAGGCATGAGAAATGGCGAATTGGTGTGAGGAAAAGTTAAGTCTTCATTAAAATTGAGATATTATCATGTTATGTGGTGTGTTGATTGTAGTTTTAAAATGCACAAGCTGGGTTTGAGAGTCCGTAATGGGGAATGGTATTCGGTGAGAATCTGCATGATTAGACTTTCCTTAGGATTATTCCCAATCTTGCTAATAACTATCTGTAAAGAATTACTTTTGCAGTTGAAAATAGTAGCTTTGCTGACAATCTGGCACATAACTTGCGTCGGGTGCAATATTTTTCAGAAGGAAATAACGATAAATAATACACATAAAAAGTCATGTTTAAAATATTTTCGAAGCTGTTCGGTACGAAGGCAGAACGGGATTTAAAAGAATTGACCCCATACGTTGGGTTGATCAATGCAGAATACGCTTTGCTGGCTTCTTTGACCAATGATCAGCTTCGTGCAGAATCGGAGGCTTTGAAAGTTCGTATTGCTGACGAGCTTAAGTCGATCGATGAGCAGATCACTTCATTGAAAACACAAGCGGCTGATGAGCCAAATGTGGATAATAAAGAAGCAATATTTAAAAAGATAGATGAGCTGGAGCTGAAT
>DASYHR010000478.1:0-1693 GCA_035998385.1 Dyadobacter sp.
AAAATAAACTTCTTTTTGTATCAGTTACCAACACGCCCACTCAGGAGGGCGAATATGCCAGCGGTATCATTGAAAACGGGAAGGAAATCACGTCGGTGTATGACTATTCTGAAAGTATGACAAAAGGATTTCAGGCCTGGCTGAAACCGAACTACAAAAAAATTGAAAGGCTTAATTATCTATGGGGCACTTACTACAAGTCGTTTGAAGAAGTACCTATGCCATCCAACAGATGGGATCCGAATCAAACATTCAGACAACGTTTCGGCAAAGATTTATACATATACCGTCATAACGTATTGAAACAGTTTGTAAATCAAATGATTGCAACTGTAAAGAACGTGGATCCCAAAATTAAATTTCTTGCTGATTATGGATCCGTTTTTGACGGAGTGTCTGCCATCCGGGGTACAATGGGATATAAAAGTTTAAGTGAAAAGGCAGACGGTATCAAGGTAAATGATGACCTGCTCAATCATGACCATCGATGGTCTGTTGATATTCTTAAAAGCGATAGACCAGCTCACTTTATAACTGCCAATGAGCTTTTTGTAAATGCAGGTGTCGATAATGCCACGCATTTGAGGCAGATCAATGAGAACTTTGCCCATGGTGCAAACGTGGTAGCCGCAGTAATATCAACGGTTGCCTCTATGCAAAAAGCAGCTCCGTTTCTGCAGCAAGCATCTGCAGCATGGCTGAAACAGCCTGTTAATCCAATAGACTACAAAGATGAGGTGAGCTATAAGCTTTCTACAGCAGTGGAAAAATCAGGCGCGGCAAATGTGGTATACGCCGAATGGGCGAAAAAAGCCTATGCAGATCCCGCAAATCCGAAACCGGTACGTATCCGCCTTGATGAAGATCTCTTTTCGCCAAGTTACTGGAATGATGCATCTAATTATGCCCCCTATGTATTCCGGCCAATTCCTATGCAGATTATCGCTGTGAACAGGGATTTTGTTTACACGCTGCCTACAGATACGTTTTCAGACGTGGACGGAACGATAACACGTATGGAAGTGTCCCTGTTGCCTTCATGGCTCAGATATGAAAATGGTCAGCTGAAAGGAAGACCAACTGCTCTGGGTGATCACAGGATTATGGTAAAAGGATTTGACGATGAAGGCGCCAGTACTGATGCCTATTTTACGATTCGGGTCGACACACGCGAAAACGCGAATAAGCCGCCTATTGTGAATATCAATTTTTCTAATCAGTCCATCGCAATTGACAAACCATTTTCGCTGACCATTGCAAAAGACGCTTTTATCGACCCGGATGGAACGGTAACCAAAATCGAAGTTATTGAGATGCCTTCATGGCTGCGATTTAATAACAGCGTCCTGTCGGGAACTCCGCCTGCTTTGGGTGAATACCGGGTTTCACTGAAAGCCTATGACGATCTCAACGCCTTTGTCGAAACTTACTTTACACTCAAGGTAGTTGAGCCGCAGGATTTGAATAATCCTCCTTATGCTGTCGGAGCATTTCCGATCAGGTATGCATCTGTGAATGTGCCTTTTAGCTATACGCTTCCCAACAACGTCTTCACTGACAGTGACGGTTACATTTCTTCCATGACCGTTCAGAACAGACCCGCATGGCTTGATGTTTCACTCAATGTATTATCCGGAACACCGACGGAAGAGGGAGAATACAGGTTGATTGTAAGAGCATATGACAATTTCGG
>DASYHR010000481.1:0-2478 GCA_035998385.1 Dyadobacter sp.
CAATCAGAATGTGCTTCTGGTAGAGCGATATGGTTTTTTGGGCGGAACATCTACCCAAATGCTGGATACTTTTTACGGCTTTTTTACCCCCGGCGAAATTCCGAAAAAGATCGTTGGCGGCCTGCCGGACCTGGTAGTGAATGCCTTGAACAACCATTGTGAAATTTTTCTTCGGCCTAATACTTACGGAGCAGGCACGGGTGTCAATTATCATCCGGAACGATTGAAGGCCGTGTGGGACAATTTAATGCTGACGGCAGGTGTGCGACTACTTTTGCACACAAGTCTGGTGGATGTAAATGTTCTCTCAGACAACCGCTATGAGTGTATTTTATGGAATAAAGGAGGTTTCAGTCGGGTAATCCCGAAGCGTGTGATTGACGCTTCGGGCGACGCGGATTTCTGTCATCTGGCAGGTTTTGACTACGAAGTGGCCGGTGAACAGGAACCCGCTCAAAGTATGACAACTACTTTCCGGATGGCTAATGTGGACCTGGATACCTTCGAATCGGCAGGAGGAAAAAAGATGCTTGCAAAAAAAATGGCTGAAACCCATGTACCGCTACCGCGAAAGGAGGGCTCAGCACATGCGATGAATATTGCCGGATGTATCTCAACAGTGGCAGTGAAAGTAAGTGGTTTAAATGCACTGGATATTGGTCAATTGACACATGCGGAGATAGAAGGAAGGAGGCAGGCTTTTCAGTTTGAAACGTTTTTCCGTCAGGAAGTTCCCGGATATGGGAATGCGAAAATCATTGGTCTGTCACACCAGATCGGAGTCCGGGAAACACGTCGGGTATATGGCGAGCACCGGCTTACCAAAGATGAATGTATGGGCGCCGGTATTCCGGATGATGCTATACTACTTTGCGGGGCACCTATTGAAGATCACCGTCAGGCAGAAAATGGCGACACCGAAACACACTGGGAGTACATTCCGGGAAGTGGCATATATGGTGTTCCTTACCATACATTGGTACCCAAAGGCAGTACCAAAGTTTGGGTAGTTGGCAGATGTTTCTCTGCCACACATGATGCGCACGCGTCTTGCAGGTCGATGGCACAAACCATGTCGATGGGCACGGCTGCAGGAATAGCCGCATCACAATCAATCGTGGCAGATACGTCAGCGAAGGAACTTGATGTAAGAACGCTACGCGAAAAGTTATTTCAACTCGGAACTGTGTTGGAAATTCCGGAGCAAATGGCGCGAGTTGGTAAGGATGAATGGAATTTAAACAAAGTGTGAAATGGGTTTTATCAGAACTATTCTCGGCGACATTCCCGCCACAGATATCGGCATCACTTTTTCGCATGAACACTTCATGATTGAAGAAGGGTATGTCACCGACCTTTTTCCTGAGTTTTTATTGAACGATGCTGAAAAAATATCGGAAGAACTTAAAGAGCTCAAAAGCCTCGGATGCAGTTTGATGGTGGATACGATGCCGGCAAATGCGGGCAGGAATGTCGAAAAATGCGCAGCCATTTCCGCAAAAACCGGTCTGCATCTGATCAACTGCACCGGTTTGCATCAGGAAATGTACTATCCACCACGGCATTGGCGCTATCAATACAGTGAAGATCAGCTTACTGATCTTTTTATTGCTGATATCAATGAAGGCATCGATCGTTTTGATTACAATGGTCCGTTTTTGCAGAGAAGCACGCACCGGGCCGGACTGATCAAGCTGGCAACCAACGATGATCCTATTGACAACCATCAGTTAAAAGTTTTTCATGCCCTTGTCAATGCGCACCGTGCTACCGGAGCACCCATATTGACCCACACCAATCATGGCAGGCAGGCACTCGAACAGGCGTTGCTGTTTGACAAACTGGGAGCAGATTTAAACCATGTTGTGCTTTCACACGTGGATAGGAATACGGACTTACAGTATCACCTGGATCTGATGCAGACGGGCGTAAGTGTGGAATATGACAGTGCATTCAGATGGAAAGGCGATCAGCCAAATAACACCTTCCACTTACTTGAAAAATTGCTCAACGATTTCCCAAACCAAATCACCGCCGGTATGGATGCTGCCCGCAGCAGTTACTGGTCTTCTTACGGGGGCAAACCTGGTTTAAGGTATCTGCTCACTACATTCAAACAAGAGTTGAATGAAAGAGGATTACATACTTTTTTTGATAAGATTTTTATTGACAATCCGCGCCGCATCTTCAGCTTTTCAAAACCTCAGAATATATAAATTGAATTCAGCATTTTCTGGCGCTTGGCTATCTCACATTCAAACTCAATTCTCATGGCTAAAATAGCAATTCTTGGTGGTGGTTTTATAGGTCGGTTTTATGCAGAATCACTTACCGGCCGCCGGGGCAGGGACACTGTAGAGGTAGTATTCTCCCGCAGCGAGGCATCTGCGGTTCGCTTCTCCCAAGACTACAAAGTGCCTCATTTCTTTACAGATATGGAAGAGGCAGTCAGGCATGCCGACGCAGAAATAGTGATTA
>DASYHR010000487.1:0-5318 GCA_035998385.1 Dyadobacter sp.
AGCCAAAAGGCAGGGAAAAGATGTTAAACCTTCTTAAATTGTAGGATTGAGTTTCTATCCAACAACCACCTTTGCCTTTATCAATGAAAAGAAAATTTCTTCCGGTCCTGCTATTGTCAATGGCAATAACAGGATCTTCGATTGCCCAATCGGGCTACAAAGAGGATTCGGTTTTTATTCGTCAAATTTTCCAAACTGCTCTTTCAAACGGCAAAAGCTATGAAATGCTTCGCCGGCTAACGACAGAAGTAGGCCCAAGACTCAGCGGCTCTGCCGGCGCAGCCAAGGCTGTAACACTTACGAGCGACATCATGAAAGCAGAAAAGTTCGATCGCGTGTTTCTGCAGGATGTACTGGTTCCACATTGGGAACGGGGGGCCAAAGAAGAAGGCGCCATTTTCAATGGTAAACAGAAAACTTCTGTTCCGCTGGTAGCACTGGGTGGTTCTATTGCCACACCAAAAGCGGGAATCAGAGCACAGGTAATTGAAGTAAAATCATTTCAGGAACTTCGTGATTTGGGTACAGCGGTAGTGAAAGGGAAGATCGTTTTCTTCAACAGACCTATGGATCCTACCAAATTAAATACTTTTGATGCCTACGCGGGAGCTGTGGAACAACGTGGATCCGGACCCAGCGAGGCTGCAAAAATGGGTGCAGTCGCGTGTATTGTGCGGTCTATGACTACCAGACTGGATGATGTGCCTCATACTGGCAGCATGCGTTATGCCAGCGGTGCACCGATGATACCGGCCGCCGCTATATCCACAAACGCCGCTGAGCTTTTGAGCAGGACATTAAAATCCAACACAACTACGGAATTTTACTTCAAACAAAGTTGTGAAACACTTCCGGATGCCCCATCCCACAATGTGATCGGCGAGTTGAAAGGAACGAAATCACCCGACCAGTATATTGTGGTAGGCGGACACCTTGATTCCTGGGATATTGCGGATGGCGCACATGACGATGGAACTGGCTGTGTGCAATCAATAGAGGCTGTACGCCTGCTGAAAGTGCTGGGTTACAAGCCTAATAATACCCTCCGCGCGGTAATGTTCATGAATGAAGAAAACGGACTTAAAGGTGGAATTGCTTACGCTGATTCAGCCAAATCCAAAAACGAAAATCATATTGCAGCAATAGAATCTGATCGCGGTGGATTCACACCGCTCGGGTTCGGCATAGTGGGCACTCCGGCACAGAAACAAAAAATTAAAAGCTGGCAAAATTTATTTTCCCCTTATGGTATACACGAGCTCGGAGTCGGCGGAGGCGGGGCTGATATTGGTCCGCTGGGTCAGCAGGGAACAGTACTTATGGGGCTTATACCAGATTCCCAGCGTTACTTTGATTACCATCATGCTGCGAATGATACATTTGATAAAGTAAGCCGTCGTGAACTGGAACTGGGAGCGGCGTCCATGGCAGCCATGCTTTATCTGCTTGATAAGTACGGTGTCGAATAGAATAAGCATGTAAAAAAATGCCCGGTTGCAAATACAAGCAGCCGGGCATTTTTTAAAACTATGGAATTTTGTCGAAAGACGAATCCATCCATTCTTCCGGAATATCGTCTAATGCCTGTTTTAGTTTATCTGCCCATATTTCGGAAACCACTTCCAAATCTTTCTTTTCATATCGATGTTCTACGATCTGGAAACTGTCTTTTTTATAAAGCACCACATCAATCGGAAATTCTACGTCGTTGTTACTTACCCGTGTAGAATCGAAAGAGAGAAATCCCGCTTTAAGCGCTTGCTTCATGGATGATTCCTCATTCAAAACCCGATTGAGGATTGCCTTCCCTTGCCCGGAATTACCAATAATGACATACGGCGAACCTTCGTCCAGCTCTACCCAGTTTCCTTCAGAGTACAGAAGGAAGAGCTTATGTTCAGCATCGTCCTTAAGTTGTCCACCCACAATGGTATTCAGATTGAATTTAAAACCTGCTTTTTCAAGAGCCTGTCTGTCTTCCTCTGCAACCCGTTTGATCTGTTCGCCGAATGCATTAACTGCCTTATATAATTTGTTGTATACAACGCCGTCGTTCAACAATTCTTCAAAATAGTGAACAGCTTTATCACGTACGGAGCGAAGCCCGCTTGTCATCAGGAACAATGAATAATTGTCCTTCTGCGTGATGTACATTTTCTTTTTAACAGTGGTGTTGGTGCCGGCTGTAATCCTGGTGTCAGCAATTGCTACAAGGCCCTCTTTAACTTTTATTCCGAGACAATAAGTCATCTTTTCCTGGTTTGCCAATGTAATTCTGAACTCAAAAGAGCTCAGGCTGATCATTTCAGCGGACCAAAAATACCAAATTGCGTTTGTTCAAATGAAAGTTTTCCTACTTTTAATCAGGTTCTTTACGCAGGCATCTGAAAATACACCACTCATATCCTATACAATTACCGCTAAACTTTTACAGAAATGACTGATAATGAAAAACTTATTGACGGGTTTTATTCGGCGTTTGCCAAAGGCGATTATCGAACAATGCAATCCAGCTATGCGGGCAATGCAACGTTCAGTGATGCCGCTTTTGTGGATTTGGATAGCGATCAGGTGAAAGCCATGTGGGAGATGTTATGTAAAAACGGCAAAGACTTTCAATTAACCTATTCCAATGTGAAGGCAACTCCACAAGGAGCGTCGGCTGATTGGATCGCGACTTACACCTTTTCCAAAACAGGCAACAAAGTGACCAACCATGTTCATGCAGACTTTGTAATTGAGAATGGAAAAATCGTGAGTCACAGAGATCAATTTGACTTTTATACCTGGGCTAAACAAGCTTTTGGAATTACCGGAGTATTGTTAGGATGGACAGGATTTTTCAAAAACAAAGTTCAGACGACCGCGAGAGAGAACCTTGACAAATTTATGACCAGGACCTTATAAGTTGAAAACGGTGAGCATATCGTTATACACTTTCAAAACACACGTTATAAACACTTCAATTCCGGAAGTTGACCCTATACACCTCCGGAACAAGAAGAAATAACGGTTTGTCAGAAATTCCTGCGCTGAATCAATCCAAACAAATATTTATCCAGTATATATCTGTCAAACATATTGACGACAGAAAATATGAGAAAGCTGATAAATCTGTGGAGCGGGTTATTGCTGATACTTACTGCATGTTCCTCCGGCTCTGATGAGTTGCCTGTGAAACCCGGAAACCCACAGGGTAATAATCAGGAAGAAACCACTGAAATCCGGTTTTTGGCATTGGGTGACTCTTACACAATCGGTCAGAGTGTGCCCGAAGACCAGCGGTGGCCGGTGCTCATGGTGAAAGATCTACGCCGAAGCGGGAAGTCAATGGCAAATGCAGAAATTATCGCGCGGACCGGATGGACTACAGGCGATTTATTGAACACACTCAATAGTAATCCACCGAAGCAAAAATACAATCTTGTGTCGCTGCTGATCGGAGTAAATAATCAGTATCAGGGAAGAACCATTGCTGAATACAAAGATGAATTCAACGCACTACTGGATAAAGCTGTATCTTATTCAAGCGGTGGTAAAAGCAAAGTGTTTGTACTATCCATACCCGACTGGGGCATGACCAGCTATGCTTCAGGAGCTGACCGGGGTAAAATTGCCAAAGAAATAGATCAATTTAACGAAGTTGCCAAAGGTGAGTGCAACAAGCAGGGTATAACTTTTATCAATATAACAGAAATATCCCGCAGAGCACTTAACGACAACAGTATGGTCGCTTCCGATGGTCTGCATTATTCGGGAAAAATGCATCAGCTCTGGGTAAATGAATCTTTGTCTTCTGTAAAAATGAAATTATAGAAAAAGCCCCACTACATTGGTAATGGGGCTTTATGCACTATTATTCCAAAATTCTGTAATCTTTTAGCTTCCTTAAGCATCTTTAATTTTATAACCTGACCCTGAGGAGTGAGACAGGCTGCGACTTTGTGTATACCGTACTTGTTTACGAATCCGTCCTTCTTGCAGTATGCCTTTCTGACTGATCCGGTAAGACAAATGTAGGTAACCAGATAGTAAGAGTCCAATCAAAAATGGTTATCAGTGATAACTAAAAGTTATATATCGTCAGTAAATTTCGCCTCAATTAACAACCGGCTTCTCGCCTGTCGTAATAAACTCAAGCAAGCCAGGAAGCACATCAATAGTGATTTTCACAGGTTTATCTAGCCTGATGCGTTCGTCGTCAATATGTAAATCCTTGCCATCTTCCCACTCAACTCGGATCTTTTTTGCTTTTATTGTCGTGAATGAAAATTCTTGATCTCCCCCATTGATTTCGCTAAGAATGAATTGCTCGAACTTCTCCTTCTCTTCTGCGGATATCATTGTGATCTCAAACTCACCATCACCGGGATCTCCGTTAGCCAACTTCAGATTAGGCCCTATGCTTGTGGTGTTGAGCACTTCAACCATAATGTAAGAACCGGTATGTTCATGACCATCAGCAACGATCCGGCATTGTCTTGGTTTGTAGTTGAGCACCACGTCATAAAGAACCGCCTGAGCAGCTTTGAGCTTTTCCTCTACATCTTTGCCCAGATCATCTTCTATTTTCTCCATTACCTTCATAAGTCTGGGAAATATCCCATAACCGAATGCTTCAAGGAAAAACATGCCCTGGTCCAACCCCGACACTTTGCCTATGTCGAATTTCTTAATGCTGTTTCGCTTCCAGCTTTTGATAATATCCTCAGCCTCCCCTGCAATACCCAAAGTGCCTGCAATATTATTCGCAGTTCCGTGTGGAAGTAGCGCGATCGGAAATTGTTTATCGATTAACTTACGTTTAACGAGTGCTTTTGCAGTACGCCTCACCGTACCATCGCCACCCGCTACAATCAGGAAATCTGTTTTATTTGAAAAATCTTCCCATCCTTCGCCTTTCACCGACTCATAAGTGCAGTCAAATCCCTGGTTTTTGATTAATTCCATCAACTCGCTTTTGGAAAAGTCTTTCTCGCCTGCGGTTGGATTGTGTAAAAGGGTAGCTCGTTTCATAGTCGTGTTAAGTATTTATACATCGATTTTATAAAAAATATACCAGGCACAATTTTGTTGGAGGGGCTGTAAACAACACAAACGCTTATGAAAATTCTGGTAACGAATGACGACGGAATATATAGCCCGGGCATTGCAGCGCTGGCTAAAATTGCTTCAAGGTTCGGAGATGTTAAAATTGTTGCTCCAGATGTGGAACAATCATCTATGGGCCACGCTATTACGGCTTCCAGACCGCTGTCCTATAAAAAGTCGCCGGTTCATTTTGACGGAATAGATGCCTATCGTGTGAATGGTACTCC
>DASYHR010000494.1:0-3455 GCA_035998385.1 Dyadobacter sp.
TGGAATATGGATACCTATCCCAAAAGCCTTACCAGCATCCAGATATACAGTTATCTGATTACCGGCAAAACTGAAAATGCGTTTAAGATTATCCACCATCTTTCGTATTATATCACTATACTGGCGGTATTCGGAATTGCCCAGCGTATCGGCAGAAACCTTTCGGCAAGCCTGTTCTGCGGATTGGCTTATGCCATGTTCCTGGATTTTCTGATGCAGGCCATCACTACCGAGACTGACATTGTTCTTGCTGCTTACCTCAGCACATTGCTGTATTTTCTGTTTACGTATTACAACACGCGCGATAATCGCTATCTATATCTTTCAGGGCTTACATTCGGTATCGTATTCGGGCATAAAGCTACGTTTGCACTATTATTGCCATCAGTCTTTGTGGTCATGATTTATACCGTATTTCTGGCTCCTGATTTCAAGATTTTCTTTAACAGAACCCTTCGTTTGGGAATTACTATCGTGATAGCCGTTTGTATCTACATGCTCCCAACTGGATACGTCAAAAACATGCAGGTTTTCGGTCATCCGATCGGACCGCCTACTGCCTTGAAACATCAATCCATTGAACGTTTCGGAACTGTTAAAAACGGCCTGAAGCAGGGAACAAGAAACGTGATTCGCTATGGTTATGATTTTTTCAACCTCGATGGAATACGTAACGCTCAATGGGGGTACGACCTGAATACAACCATACGCAAGCCGATTGTCTATCTTGAAGACAAACTAAGCCTGCGACTGGATGAAGAAACACAGTACGCGATTGTCCCCTTTACATTTCAAAGACGATTCGATTATTACAACGCGAATCCTTATTGGGGGGTGTTTGGTTTTGCGCTTATTTTACCCATTATTTTTCTTGTATTTGTACGGGTAATCTGGTCAAGGGTACACTGGTTTCTGGCCCTGGCCTTTTTACTTCATTACTTCGCCATCTCCTTTTCCGCCGTATATGATCCTTTCAAAGGACGTTACTTTATAGAAACTGGTCTTTTCGGGGTCCTTTTTCTCCTGCTTCTCTTCTCGCACCACCGGTTGTCGATCATCAAACCGAGACGCCAGGTATGGAAGGCATACGTAGGTCTTGTTGTCGTTCTGGCCTGTGTGTCTGCGGTTATGTCTGTCTATCTTAACGTGCGCTGTTTGCCATTTCCTGCTTACGGGCACCAGTCCGCGCTGACGATGGATCGGATTGCTTACCAGACATTTGCCAGACCTGACATTACTGCTGCCTATCAGAAATATGATTCTATTGTTCCTGCCAATGCAACGGTAGCACTCGCGACGATCAATGATGATTTCGAGTATCCATTGTACGGTAAAGATCTAAGCAGAAGACTGATCTCCATTAATCCGTTTGAACAAGGTCTGAGACCTCTGCCGGCCGATGCAGATTATCTTTTTTATGCCAAAAGCGTAATCAACGATACGAGCAGGATTAAAGCTTTGAAGAGTGATATCCGGCTGGGTAGTGACACCACCATGACGCACCTGATCGTAAAAGGGGAAGATTACTACCTGAGGAAACTCCGGTAAGACGACCTTCTACAATTGGTGATGCCATTAAATGTAAACCACGGCAAGTCCTGCCGGTAATCAGAATATCCATGACTATTGCCATTATGCAACCCTATATATTTCCATACATAGGGTACTTTCAGCTTATCAATGCGGTCGATAAATTTATCATTTATGATGATGTAAATTTTATCAATAAGGGTTGGATCAACAGAAATAATATTCTGGTAAGTGGCAAGTCGCACATGTTTACAGTTCCGTTGAAAGATGCAAGCCAGAATAAGCTGATCAATGAGGTTCACATGTCTAAGCCAGATCCCTGGCGAAAAAAATTCCTGAAAACCCTGCAGCAATCCTATCAGAAAGCACCGAATTATCAAAAGGTTTTTATACTGATTGAAGAAATTGTAAATTTCGATCCTGAAACAATACATGAGTTCACCCTGAATGCGTTATCCAAAACGTGCGCTTATATGGGTATCACTACTGAGATTGTCCCCTCTTCCAACATATACAACAATACAAACCTGAAAGGTCCGGAACGGATACTTGATATTTGCAGGCAGGAAAACGCCAGCCACTATATCAATCCCGTGGGTGGTATGGAATTATACGATAAAAGCAGGTTTGAAGACGAGGGAATTAAGCTTAACTTTTTGAAAAGTGTGCTTAGTCCATATTCCCAATTTCAAAATGCTTTCGTACCTTGGTTGTCTGTTATAGATATTCTGATGTTCAACGACGCAGAAAAAGTTACCACACTTCTAAAAGATTATGAACTGATTTAAAATGGCTAAGATTATCATATTTGGTGTTTTAGACACCGCAGAGCTTGCACACTACTATCTGCAACACGATTCAGAACATGAAGTTGCAGCTTTCACTATCCATCGCGAATACCTTAAAGACGATACTTTTCACGGATTGCCGGTTGTCGCATTTGAAGATGTAGAAACCGTTTTTTCACCCGCTGAATATTCATTTTTCGCACCTATGACGGGTCGTAATATGAATCGCAACCGTGAGAATGTTTACAATGAGGCAAAAGCAAAAGGTTATTCTTTTATTTCTTATATCAGTTCCAAGGCCACTATTTTTGATAAAAGCGTAGTCGGTGAAAACTGTTTTATACTTGAAGACAATACTATTCAACCTTATACTACCATAGGCAACAATGTAGTGATGTGGAGTGGTAATCACATAGGCCATCATGGCCGGATCAATGACCACGTATTTTTTACATCACATGTAGTGATGTCGGGACACTGTGAAATAGGATCTCATTCATTTTTTGGTGTCAACAGCACCATTCGCGACTACACAACCATAGCTCAGGGCACACTTGTCGGCATGGCTTCTGCCATTACGAAAGAGACTGAAGAGTGGGGAATTTACATTGGAAATCCTGCAAAAAAAGTACCCGGCAAAAAGAGTTATGAGGCCTATTGACCTGATTCTCTGATACGGCGAAACCATGTGATACACTATCCTGGCAACTTTTTGAAGTAATGGAACACAAGAAAATTTTATTTGTTAGTCATGATGCCAACAGAGCTGGTAGTCAGTTGCTTCTGTTACAGCTGCTCAGGTTACTGAAAGAGCGGGGAGTTCCCATGCACCTTCTCCTTTGCAGCGGTGGTGTGCTGGAAACTGAGTTTGCGGAAGTGACTACCATAACCCGGCTGTATCAGGACAATCCGGCGCCGTCCGGCTTTATTTCTGGTCGTCTGTTAAAAAAAGTAAAGCTTCACCGGTTGTACGAAGAACATTCAGCACAACGGGAAAGTGACAGGATAGTTGGCGAGCTGGAGGCACAAAATATCGGCTTGGTATTTGTCAATTCTATTGCAAATGCGGAGGTATATCACGATACCTTACGTTTTCTGCATCACCTTCCTATGGTGTTGTTTGTACATGAACTTGCG
>DASYHR010000502.1:0-8304 GCA_035998385.1 Dyadobacter sp.
ATGAGGAGTTCTTTTATTATGTATTGGGAGGTTTCGTCGCCCAAATGATTGATGGGGCCTTAGGAATGGCCTATGGCGTAACTGCAGCCACATTTCTGCTCACATTAGGTGTCCCACCGTCAGCGGTGAGCGCTAGCGTGCACACTTCTGAAATCTTCACCAGCGGGGTTTCGGGTTATATGCACTTAAAGTTCGGCAATGTTAACAGTAAGCTATTTAAGAAAATCCTTTTCCCGGGTGTGGTAGGTGCAATCACCGGAGCATATCTGGTGTCTTCATTGGAAAAGTATATCTACATCATCAAACCGCTGGTAGCCGTATATACCCTTATTCTGGGAATTCTTATCATCCAGAAAGCGTTGAAGAAACGTATCGAAAAACGTCCGATCAAGAAAATTGGATGGCTTGCCATGGCAGGCGGCACATTAGATTCTATTGGCGGGGGCGGATGGGGTCCAATTGTGACATCAACCCTAATCGCGAGAGGTCGCCATCCAAAATACACCATCGGTTCGGTGAATCTGGCGGAGTTTTTTGTTTCACTGGCAAGTTCGGTAACCTTTATCACCATTATCGGCTTTTCACACTGGAAAGTGGTGCTCGGACTCATTTTGGGAGGTATGGTAGCAGCGCCGATTGCCGCTACCCTGGCCAGAAGACTACCGATCAAAACAATGATGATTATGGTTGGAACCATAGTGGTCATCGTCAGCCTGAGAATCATATATATGGTGTTATTTAGCTGATAGCTTCCAGCAATTAGCTGTTAGCTTGTCTACTGAATAACATTATAGGGGAATATTTCACAAGTAACCCCTGGGATTTAAATAGAATTGAAAATATCAGTATCCGGGCTAATAGCTAAATGCTAATCGCTCACAGCTAATAAACATGAAAAAGCAAACCAAGGCAGTTCGTACTCAAACTAAAAAGACACATTACAGGGAGCATTCAACTCCTCTTTTCCTTACGAGTAGCTTCACTTTTGAAAGCGCTGAGCAGGGCAAAGCAATTTTCGATGAAACCGAGCAAGGTAATCTGTATAGCCGTTTCTCAAATCCTACGGTACAGGAGTTTGTAGATAAGGTATGTATTTTAGAAGATTGTGAAGATGGTATCGCAACTGCTACGGGTATGGCTGCGGTGTTCGCCAGTATGGCCGCACTGTTAAAATCAGGTGATCATATTCTTGCCTGTCGTGCCCTATTTGGTTCTGCACACCAGATTATTACGCAAATCATCAGCAAGTGGGGAATCACATATACCTACCTTGATCATGATGCTACTGAGGCTGAATGGGAAGCAGCAGTACAACCCAATACCAGAATGATTTATCTGGAAACTCCTTCAAATCCCGGACTGGATCTTGTTGACCTGGAAATGATCGGAAGAGTTTCTAAAAAACATAACCTTATCTTCAACGTCGACAATTGCTTTGCATCACCTGCATTGCAAAATCCAGCTGATTTTGGTGCTGACCTTGTCGTGCACTCGGCCACCAAATACATGGATGGACAAGGTCGCGTATTGGGAGGCGTTGTCGTTGGAAAAAAAGAATATATCAAAGAAATCCGGTTTTTCTGCCGTCAGACAGGGCCATCTATGTCTCCGTTCAATGCCTGGGTGTTGACGAAGAGTTTGGAAACTTTGAATTTGCGAATGGAAAAACATGCTGCAAATGCACTGGCGCTGGCGACTGCACTTGATCAGCATCATGATGTAAAGATGGTTAAGTATCCGTTTCTGCCATCTCATCCACAATACGATCTGGCTAAAAAACAAATGAGTGCTGGTGGAGCTATCGTTACGATTGATCTTGAAGGAGGTTTCCAGCGTGTCTCTGCTTTTATGGCAACATTAGAGATTGCTTCCTTATCTTCAAACCTTGGAGATACCAGAACAATCGTAACCAACCCTTACACAACCACACACGCGAAACTGAAGCCGGATGAGAAAATCGCTTTGGGTATTACTGAAGGTCTGATCCGTATATCGGTTGGTTTAGAGGATGTTGAAGACCTGATCGAAGATTTCACCAACGCCGTGACAGTCTCGGCCAAAAGTGATATATTGGAGTAAAAAAGAAAATCTAATCCGAAATTGAAAGAAAATGAAAACATTGACGATCAACTTACCGGAAGAATTTGAAAAGAAGAAAGTATTACTTTCAATCGCAGGGCAACTCTACGAGCAGGGAGCACTATCTGCAAGGCAGGCGACAGACCTCGCAGGAGTTACAATGAATGAGCTGATTTATAGCACACTGAGTGACGATGATCCTTTGAAAGAATATATCAAACCTGTTGATAAGAATAGGTCAGTTGAGGATATGATTGAAGCGCAGATTGAAAAACAAGGATATAAAGGTTTTGATAAAGAGCGGTTTGACAAATTCGTAAAAGAGCTTGATATAAAGGAACCATTTGAATTACTGATTTCACAGCTAACAAAGTGAATTACTTCTTGGATACAAATGTTTTGATTGCTTATATCCGTCAACAGTCGGTTATCCATTCAATTCGGAGAAAGTATAATTTGGAAGGTTTTGGAAATAGGAGTATACATCCTCTGTTTGCATCGGAGAGTTGAAATCCATAGGAATTCAAAATAATTGGGGAGAAAAGAAAATTGCAGCGATTGAGGGCATCAAAGAATTTGTCGTTGTTCTGGAAAATCTCGACTCCAAAGTTGTAGATCGTTACGCAGAAATTGATGCTTTCAGCCGGGGCAGGTTACCTGAGAAGCCGCTAAATGAATCGGCTAGAAATATGGGTAAAAATGATTTGTGGATTGCAGCAACAGCCAGTATTCTGGATGCAGTTTTAATTACAACAGACAAAGATTTTCAGCATTTGCATCCCTGGTTTTTAAAAGTTGCACATTTTGAATTAACATAGAATAGTAAGAAGGCACAAGGAGTTTGGCAGAGATAGAACATAATACAGAGTTTATATCAAACGTCCTGATTCTTGTGCAAGACGATAAAATATCACCACCATGAACACAAATATTTCTTCATTACATGCAGCCATCGAAGGTAAAAGTGAGACAGAATCTCTTGCTATTCTGGCTGACTTGTTTCCGGGCGAGGTAGTATTTTCTACAAGTCTGGGATATGAGGACCAGGTTATTACAGATTTCATTCTTAAAAACAATCTGAACATATCCATTTTTACTTTGGATACAGGCAGAATGTTCAATGAAACCTATATGACCCTGCAGAAGACAAACAACCGGTACGATACAAAAATAAAAGTGTATTACCCTCAGACAGGTGCAGCTGAAGAACTTGTGAGCACCAAAGGTCCGCTAAGCTTCTACGAATCGGTTGAGAACAGAAAAGAATGCTGTTTCATCAGAAAGGTTGAACCATTGAACAGAGTACTAAAAGGTGCAAAGATCTGGGTTACAGGTATCAGGGCAGAACAGTCGGGAAACCGTCAGTCAATGAGCAAACTGGAGATTGATGAGGCACACGACCTGATCAAGTTCCACCCTATTCTTGACTGGTCGTTTGACGAAGTGAAAACGTACACAAAATCGAACGGAATACCTTACAATCCACTGCACGACAAAGGTTTTGTAAGTATAGGATGTGCACCGTGTACACGTGCCATTCAGGAAGGCGAAGATTTCAGAGCCGGAAGATGGTGGTGGGAAGATGAGTCGAAAAAAGAATGCGGATTACACGCTAAATAGCTGTTAGCTGTTAGCTGTTAGCTGTTAGCTGTTAGCTGTTAGCTGTTAGCAATAAGTAGAGTTGATAAGCATAAAGTTCAAGATTGTAGTAGAATTAATTAAAAGCTAAAAGCCACATACGGTCTGCCGCGTGGGTGATAGCGAAAAGCTAAAAATTATGTCAATTTCAGTTAAAGATGTGTCGGATATCAGTGATCAGGAGGCGGACGAAAGACGCAATTCTCCGGACTATCTGGATCAGTTAGAGGCGGAAGCGATTTACATTATGCGCGAAGTAGCCGGTCAGTTTGAGCGCCCGGCATTGTTGTTTTCCGGTGGTAAAGATTCTATCACGTTGGTACGTCTGGCTCAAAAAGCCTTTTCACCTGGAAAAATTCCGTTTCCACTTGTTCATGTGGACACAGGACACAACTTTATTGAAGCCATAGAATACCGTGATCAGCTGGCTGAAGAAATCGGTGCCAAACTTGTAGTTCGCTATGTGGAAGATACCATCAAAGCAAAAGGGCTGAAAGAGCAAACAGGAAAGAATGCAAGCCGCAACTGGCTGCAGACTTTCACATTGCTTGACACAATTGAAGAATTTGAATTTGACGCATGTATAGGCGGAGCTCGCCGCGATGAAGAAAAAGCACGCGCAAAAGAGCGCATTTTCTCCTTCCGTGACGAATTCGGACAATGGGATCCGAAACGCCAGCGTCCTGAACTCTGGAACCTTTTTAACGGTCGCATCAGTAAGGGTGAAAACGTACGCGTGTTCCCAATTTCTAACTGGACTGAGCTGGATGTTTGGGCTTATCTGAAAAGAGAAAGAATTACATTGCCATCTATCTATTTTGCACACGAACGCTCTTTGATTCTGAGGGACGGCAAGTTGCTTAACAACACTCCGGTGATCGAAAGAGACGAAAACGACGAAATCGTAACACGTCAGGTTCGTTTCCGTACCGTAGGTGACATGACCTGTACTGCAGCAGTGGAATCCAGCGCATCGACACTCGATGAAGTAATTGCTGAAATCTCCATTTCAAGAATCAGCGAACGCGGCGAAACCCGGATCGACGACCAGCAAACTGAAGCTGCAATGGAAGACCGGAAAAAGGGAGGGTATTTTTAACGTAATTAAGACTTAAAAGTGAAGAATTAGGAATAGAATACTAACACAATTCATTCACAATTGTAAGAAATAATTAAATCAATAGTGAATTATTAAGGCAGGGGGCTTAAACGAGCAAGTATTCTCTCATTCTTAATTCTTCATTCATAATTAAAAAAAGGTGGATTTACTAAGATTTATAACAGCAGGTTCCGTTGACGATGGTAAAAGTACATTGATCGGACGTTTGCTTTACGATACAAAAAACATTCTGGCAGATCAGATGGAAGCCATTGAACGTGCAAGCAAAAGCCGTAACGTAGGTGAAATTGATCTTGCGTTACTGACCGACGGTCTGCGTTCTGAGCGTGAGCAAGGCATCACAATTGATGTAGCCTACAAATATTTCCAGACGCCAAACAGAAAATTCATCAGCATTGATGCGCCGGGGCACATCCAGTATACCCGAAACATGGTAACTGGTGCTTCCAATGCAGATTTGGCAATTATCCTCGTAGATGCGCGTCATGGTGTTGTTGAGCAGACACGCCGCCATTCACTGATCGCTTCCATGCTGGGGATTCCTCACGTGATCGTGGCGATTAATAAAATGGATTTGATCGGCAACTCAGAAGAAGGATATAATAAGATTGCACAAGACTATAAGGATCTGGCTGAAAAGCTGAATATCAAACACCTGACCCTCATCCCTGTAAGTGCACTGAACGGCGATAATATCGTTGATCGTTCAGAAAACATGGCCTGGTATACAGGAGAAACATTACTTTCTGTTTTGGAGAACGTCAATGTACTGAAAGACCAAAACCAGGATGACGCACGTTTTGCGGTTCAGTACGTGATCCGCCCTCAAACTGAAGAACTTCACGATTACCGTGGTTATGCGGGAAGAATCCAGAGCGGCACTTTCAAAAAAGGTGATGCGGTTAAAATTCTTCCATCTGAGCAGGAATCAAAAATCGCTAAAATCGAGTTCGGAGGAAACGAAATTGAAAGTGCATCTGTTTTGGAGTCAGTTACAATACTACTCGAGGACGATATTGATATCAGTCGCGGTGATTCAATCGTAGCATTGACCAACTCACCGGTAGTAAGTCAGGATATTGAAGCGATCGTTTGCTGGATGGATGATAAAAAAGCATTGAAACCAGGCAACAAATATGTGCTTCAGCATGGGACGTCCAGATCAAGATGTTCAGTGAGAGACATAGAATACCAGATCGACATCAATTCATACGAAAAGCTTGAAGATGTTGAAAGTTTGAAATTGAATGATGTAGCAAGAATCGTATTACGCACGGCTCAGCCAATCGCCTTTGATTCTTACCAGAAAAACAGAGCAAACGGGGCTGCAATTTTAATAGACGAGACATCCAATGTAACCGTGGGTGCTTGTATGATCGAGTAAGATCGGTTATTATTGAAGATAAATAAAGGTCAGGTGTACGTACAGACTTCGTACATGCGCCTGACTTTCGAAAGCATATTATTCCAAAATTCTTGTAGAAAATGAGCACGGGCCTGTTACTCCGGCAACAGACACAAGATTTTTTTATTTAATATTATACTAATCCGATAGGATAAAGATTTAAATCACCATGAGTAATTTAATCATTTCAGAGAATGTATCAACCGCTGCAAAACGTGATATCATCGATTTAAATGCCAAAATCAACGCGTTTAACAGCGGAGAAACTCCGGAAGAATCATTCCGTAAGTTTCGTCTGACACGCGGTGTATATGGCCAGCGCCAGCCAGGCGTTCAGATGATCCGTATCAAACTTCCTTACGGACGAATCACGGCAGACCAGCTGGTACGGATTGCAGACACTTCTGACAAATTTGCAACTGGAAATCTACATGCGACAACACGTCAGGATATTCAGTTACACTTTGTAAAGTTAGCCGATTCTCCACAGCTTTGGGCTGATCTGGAAGATGCAGGAATTACACTAAAAGAAGCTTGCGGAAACACAATCAGGAACGTGACTGCGTCATCAGTCGCCGGTATTGATCCCGATGAACCTTTCGACGTAACTCCACTTACCCATTCTATTTTTACGTATTTCCTTCGCAATCCTATTAACCAGGACATGGGACGGAAATTCAAAATCGCTGTTTCTTCTTCTGAAAAAGACTCCGCACTTGCATTCATTCATGATGTAGGTCTTATTGCCAAACTGGGTGTAAACGCAAACGGTGAGACAGTTAAGGGTTTCAAAGTATTGATTGGTGGCGGACTGGGTGCTCAGCCCTTTTCAGCGCAAACTGCCTTTGAATTCCTTGAAGAGCAGGATGTAATTCCTTTCATCGAAGCATTACTTCGTGTGTTTGACCGTCATGGAGAGCGTACGCGCCGCCACAAAGCAAGAATGAAATTCCTCCTCAATGATATGGGGCTGGAAGGCATGATGGAAAAAGTTGCAGAGGAACGTACAGCAGTTAAAAATAAAGTCTTTGCAATACCTGAGGATTTGTTCGGGACAAAGGAAGCAGAGTCAATTAACTACGCTCCTCGTCCTTCTGTTACGGAAGCATATATACTGGAAACTGCAGCGCAAAATGGCATTGCGGATCTGGAGTCATTCAAAAAATGGTTGCAAACCAACACTTTTGAGCAAAAGCAAAAAGGATGGTATGCAGTCCAACTTCGGGTTTTGCTCGGGGATATGAGCTCCGATACGGCTCGCTCTCTGGCTGATATTGTACGTCAATATGCAGCCGATGACATTCGTGTTACGGTTAATCAGGGATATATACTTCGCTTTGTGAAAGGAGAAGATCTGGTTGCTATTTACAAAGCGCTCCATCAACTTGGATTGGCAAACCCAGGTTTTGACAGCACAATGGACATCACAACTTGCCCGGGAACAGATACCTGCAACCTGGCTATATCCAGCAGCTACGGTATTACCCGCGTTTTGGAAGACGTCATGAAAGACGAATTCCCTGAAATGCTTTACAATCAGGATATCAAAATAAAGATAAGTGGTTGCATGAACGGTTGCGGCCAACACAACGCATCCAATATCGGCTTCCATGGTAGCTCTATAAAAAACGGTAAATTAGTACTTCCGGCCCTTCAGGTTCTCCTGGGTGGAGGTTTCACTGGTGACGGTATCGGGCTGATTGGCGATAAAGTGATCAAGGTGCCTACCAAACGAGGCCCTGAAGCACTTCGCACTATTTTCAATGACTACGAAACCAATGCCTTTGACGGTGAGTATTTCAACCAATACTACCAACGTCAGACTAAGAATTACTTCTTCCAGTTGTTGAAGCCGATTGCTGACCTGTCTACGTTACAGGATGACGACTACCGTGACTGGGATCATGATGAATTATTTAAAACTGAGATCGGAGTTGGTGAGTGTGCGAGTGTGATGGTTGACCTTGTGGCTACAACGATTACGGAAGGTCAGGAAAAGTTGAACCTTGCCAAAGAAAATTACGATCTGGGTATTTGGGCTGACGCCATTTACCACGCTTAT
>DASYHR010000518.1:0-1910 GCA_035998385.1 Dyadobacter sp.
ACCGCCGTTACTTTCATTATTTGATTGCTAGATCACTTATTAAATCCTTGATGTATTTTCGGTCAATATACTGACTTTACTTTGAAAGATATACCCTTAATCCTACTTTTCCAATTCTACACGGTCTTTTCAAGAATAGGTTTCAAAACCTTTGTCCATCGCCGATACCCTTCTTCGTTCATGTGAAGACTATCTTTTAAAAAGATACCCGCATCAGGCCTGCCATTTTTTAGCATCACCGGCCAAACGTCGATGTAATCATGTTTTTTATCTGATTTGATAAAATCCTGAATCAGCTTATTTGCTTTAATAACGTCTTCGCGTTGCGCCCATCGCGATGGCGAAGGCTTTAGCGACACACCATAAATTCTCACGTCCGGCAACTGATTCCTAAGCTGTTTGGTCAAAGTTACATACGCATCTCTTACCTGCTCAGGTGATTTCTTTTTCTGTCCGAACATATCGTTCTCGCAATAAATCACTACTGTTTTCGGCTTGTACTTAATCACTGATCTTTCTGCATAATGAATCACCTCCGGGAAGGTGGAACCTCCAAAACCGCGATTGATAACCGGCAAAGGTGCAAGATCCTGAGCTGCACTTTTCCAATTGGTAAAAGACGAACTACCCGTCAGCACAATACCTCCTTCCGAAGGCATTTTTTCTGCATCAGCTTTTTCAAATGCAACAATGGAATTTTCCGATCGGTCCAATTTATAATCGGGTTCCCACGGAGCATCAAGAGACGTAAAATTGGGTTTATGACAGGCATTCAGCCAGGTAAAAATCAATATAAAAAGATATTTTCTCATTAAAACAAAAGACTGTGTTTACGCTAATAAGGCGTATTCACAGTCTTTATAATTAGATAATTTGATTTATTTATTCAGTCCCTCACCTTATCTTCCATACAAGTAACGAACACCAAGGCCTACGCTGGGAAATGTAAAAGCAGGCGTGAGTTGGTAATCAAGTTGCTTCGTCTTAAAGTTAACATCCGTTGCAGGAGGATTAGAATAATTAGCACTCTGAAAACTTATTGCAATAGGATTTGCAAATGCAACACTTGCTGTTAACCACCATTTCTCGGACAGATTGTAGTACACGCCTGCACTTAGCGTTAAGCCCAGATTGACTTTATTTATCTTTGATTCCAGCAAATATCCATCATTAGCAGAATAATTTATAGAATTAGAGTAACTCAGATCTACAGAGGGTCCACCAAAAATACCGACATGTTCATTAAAATGTCTGTAAAATTGCCAGAAGCGACCTACACCAAACCCTACAGAAGTAATACCAGACTTTGAAAAGTCCGTAATTGCACCTCCTGTATTAATTTCATAAAATCTTTTCCCTCCTGCCAACGAATTACTGATAGTCCACCCTGAAGCCTGATTTTCTGTCTTAAATTTACCAAATGACAGATTTAAATTATAGCCATATTCATTTCTTGAAATATCGGGCTCTTCTTTATTTTGTTGAAAGTTGATTAGTGCATCTCCTGAAAGAAACTTTTTCCCGGTAAACTGTGCATGCAACGAACTTATCGTACCGAAACCGATAAGCAATGCTAGTAATAATATCTTTTTCATATAATTAGTGCTTTTGAATGTACCATGCAGCCCGGACCGAGAAATAGCCATTCAAGCTACTTGTAGCAGCGGATCTGAAATAGAAAGAGTTTGATTCTTCAAAAGAAGAGTAACCTGCTTCTAACGATAGCAGATTAATGTCAGATTCTAAAGAAAAGCGAGGCGTGATCCAGTAAGCAATACCAGGCTTCACATTCAATCCAGTAGAGAACCCACTTGTTTTTGTAGTGTTAGTGGCAGACTCATTCTTATTCCTATACAGACCAATGTTAGCCGATGATGTCAGAAACACAGCCCATTTGGATTGACTACCAA
>DASYHR010000533.1:0-4057 GCA_035998385.1 Dyadobacter sp.
AAGTCTGTAGCGCGGTTAAAGCTGCGAGTGTAGCAGCTGCGGCTTCCTCATGACTGATGGTTGATGGTTTAAGAGCCAGGTGGCTTGCAGGAGCCGCGATGTATTCAGCATAAGCTTTTCCATGTCCGGGAAAATTAACCATACCAAATACTTCATCACCTGCTTTGAATGCATCGCTTTTACTTTCTGTTACCACACCTGAGATATCCCAACCCAGAATCAACGGACTCTGGTCTTTGATTCTGCCATATACGCCTTTGCCGGCGCGACTCTTTACATCTACAGGATTGATGCTGATCGCTTTTACCTGCACCAACACTTCGTCGGTGCCGATTTGAGGTACGTCTACATCAGCTAGTTTCAGATTTTCTGTTCCGCCTGGCTCCTTTAAAAGAAATGCTTTCATTTGGTGTGGTATTTTTGTTTAGTTGAGCTGTACTTTTCTGTATTCGAGGGGATTTTGCCCCGTTTGTTTTTTGAACAATCTCGTAAAATAAGATGCATTTTCAAACCCCAGCTGGTAGGCAATTTCTGCTACACCCATTTTATTTGTCTTCAGCAAATTCTTCGCTTCCGACACCAGCGACATGTGTATCAGTTCCATAGCCGTTTTTCCGGTTTCCTGTTTCAGCAAATCGCTCAGATAACGGGGTGACAACGAGAGTTGAGCAGCAAGTCCGTTTACCGATGGCAATCCCTGCTCCCTTAACTGCGCATTTTGGTAATACACCTGTATGGCGTCATTGAATTTGGTAACCGCTGTTCCCGACATATCGGTACGGTTGATAAACTGCCTTTTGTAATAACGCTGGGCATATTTCAATATTGAGTCCACGTGACTCAGTATGATTTCCCTGCTGAATTCATCCGGATTGGTTAAGTATTCAGCTCTGATTTTGTCGTGAAGTTCCCAAATCACCGTCTCCTCGGAAGGAGAAAGATGGAGCGCCTCATTGACTTCATAATCGAAGAAACCATACTGACGAATCACGTCGTGCAACAAATGACCATTCAGATAATCCTCGTGGATCAGGATCATGAAACCTTTCTCCTCCAGCTCCAGGTCGCGCATCTCAATAATCTGGCTGGGTTTGACAAACATCAGCGAACCATTGGAATGGTCATACGGTGTTCTACCGTATCTGATCACCCCTGACCTGAATTTCTTGAACCCGATCATATAGCAGTCACTGGTAAACTCACGATCCGGCATCGGGCAACCCGACTGGCATCCAATCACGCTGAACAAGGGATGTTGTGGCGGCTCCCAACCGTTTTCCAGATGCATCTGGCTGATTGATTTGAAATGTTTCATTGTGATAAAATTAACGTCCGTGCGCAGCGATACTCACCTCTTTCCATTCTTCAATCGAAGCAATTCGCTGGCTATATATTTGCGGCATGGCGTTGTATGCCACTTTTCCCAACAACAAACGCAGGGGAGGATTTTCGCTGTCAATTACTTTCAGAATGGCATCCACCGTAGCCTCAGGTTTTCCCCAGCTGTCAGCATTCTCTCCTGATGAAGCAAAGCCTTCGCGCACCGGATTATAATCAGTAATTTCTGAAGTTGTCTGCGCTGCGGATGCACCGGACCACTCAGTGCTGTACCCGTTAGGTTCTATCAGCGTAACCTTGATGCCAAGATGTGCTACTTCCGAAGCGATGGTTTCACTCAAGCCTTCTACGGCAAACTTAGATGCATTGTAAAGTCCCAGCATCGGAAGTGTTGTGAGACCTAAAAAGCTTGACAACTGTATAATATGACCACTTTTTTGCTCGCGCATGACAGGAAGAACAGCCTGTGTTACCCAAAGTAATCCGAAGAAATTTGTCTCCATTTGTGCTCTTGCCTGCTGCCCGGTAGTTTCTTCCACAGTTCCGAACAGACCGTAGCCCGCGTTATTGATCAACACATCAATGGTTCCGAAATGCTCTTTTACCTGGCTTACAACCTTGGTGACTTGTTGTGAATCTGTAACATCCAGCTCAACCGCTAAAATCTGTTTCCCGTATTGATCTGTCAGATCTTTAAGTGTCGAGACGTCACGTGCCGTTGCTGCCACCTGATCACCTCTTTGCAATAATGCCTCTGCCCAAAGTTTTCCAAAACCTCTTGATGCGCCTGTTATTAAAATTGTTCTAGCCATGACTTGTGTTCTTTTGTTTAATTTGATAGAACAAAATTACGGGTCGCGACGCTGACAGAATGTTTCATTTTTACAGAAGAATAGCACATAATTACGAATGCCATACAATGCTAGCTCTCTTAGTCGAAAATCATTGATCCTGACTTAACCTGAACCTGTTTATACCCTGCTTCCTCCGGTCAATTTACTGTGATTTAACATTTTCGTTTTTGATAAGAGTCATGACTTCTTCAAAACTCAATTCCTTTGCTGAACCTTCAATATTGTTGGCCTTCATCATTTCCGACACCTTCTTTTTACCTAATAAGTATCCGCGACTACCTTCATGCTTAGGACTGTCGCGAGGCACAAATTCCTGTGTATCGATGAAAACAATAAACACCTTGCTGGCAGTGCTGTCCTTGAGCGATTTACTCCAACCTGAAGAGCTATTCGCAAGTAATCCTAAAGCACCGTAGCCGTAGCTGTTGATTGACTTGGCTTTTACCTGTCCGTACGTCTTTTTATCTAGAACAGCCAGGCAATAGCGCCCTATTACATCAAGCTTTACAAAAATTCCGCTCATCATATCATCACAGTATAACATGTTGAATTAGTAATCTTCTCCACGTTTTAATGACCATGGAGCACCTATGCCTTTAAACCGTTTGCCTGTCTGAGAATCAGAAATCCCCCTTGTGTCAAAATAGGATTCACCGGAAGAGTGAACCAAAATTGCCGCGTCTAATCCTTTGTCTGTCAGGAAATCCTTTGTCGTCAAAAACATTGTCATTTTTTCAGTCACTTTTTGCGCGTAAGTGCTTGCAGACATACATATAATGGTGAGCAGGAAGATTATTTTCATTTTGGATAATAAATTTGTTGCATAAGATAGATATTGATCTTCAGTAAACGGATAGCTTTTATGATCACAGTTCCATAGTATTAACATTAATCCGGAGTTTGTTCTTACTTGAAATAATTTCTTGTTCAATAAGAAAACTTGATTTTTCTAGTGTTAAAAAAGCTCCTTTTCCGGAGCTTTTTTATGTTGATATCGGAATAAAAATGATGCTAAATATTCTCAGCTTGTAAGGCAACTTTTACTGAAGACTTCCTGATTCCCTTGTCTATAAGCATGCGGGATATCGTGTTGGTCATTTCAACCGAAGCTTCAATTTCTGTCTTACGAATGGCTACGCTTTCAATATTAAAACCGAAAGGAATGGAGTGCTCCACACAATATGAGGTAAGTTCGGAAGCAATATCCAGACAAATTTTTACAGATTTAGCGAGCATATCTTCTTCTGCCAGCAAATCTTTCTTCGTTTGTTCAGGTATATGAATTCCAAGCCATTCCATAAAACTGAGTGTTTTGGCGGAGCCACAGGCTGTAATCGTAAATATGACGGTCGGCGGATCGATCTGTTTGTTAGCACAGTTTTCAGCCAGGTCTTTGACCACCTGTTTGGCATAATCAAGATTGAAAACACACTGAGAAATAAAATAGGACACGCCGCTGTCCATTTTGTCGAGCATTCTCACGTCCTCATCTTTCAGTACCTCGTGCCTTTCCGGAATGGTTACTGCACCAATCACAGAAGTTTCATCATATGCTTCCCAGATTTTGTAGGCTTGTGGCAGACTCGTTTTTACAGGAAAATCCGGAGCAGGCACACCTACAAACACCGGGTGAAACTGATGGGTGTGCATTTGCTGAAGCCAATCTGAAAGCTCATCCGCGGCAAACTTACCAGCCGGCCGGTATATAATCTTGGGAACATTGAGCGTACCTAAATATTCCGATGCAAACTCCAACGGATCCAGGGCGTTGATAAACGGGAATGGTCGTTCCTCTTGTGTACGAGCCGATTCATCCTGCACATCGTACACTACCAATGCGTCTATATCCAGTGACGACAGACGTT
>DASYHR010000585.1:0-5074 GCA_035998385.1 Dyadobacter sp.
TGGCTTTGGACAGTTTGGAAGGTTCGGTTTTCACCGTAAGTGGTCACGCCGTTCATCGTTGCAAAAGCACGATAGTGATACGTTGTTCCCGATGACAGATTTAAGAACGTAGCCGAATATGTGAATGGAACCTGGTTGACGTCGTTACCAACACTAACCTTCGCATCAGCGACAGTCGGGTTTTGCCTCGTTGCCAGACAGATACCGTATTGGGTAATCGGAGTGCTTCCTTTACCTGTAATTTCACCGTATAGTATCGCCAGAGATCTATTGGCTTTTGCCTCACCCGTTTGTACTTTAGGTTGAACCTCATCGGACGTTTTAAAACTCAGATCAGCTCCGTAACTGGTTATGCCATTTGAAATCGCATAGGCCCTGAAATGATAGGTTGTATTGGGAGACAGATCCCGTGCATCAATTGAAAATGAGGCGGGTATATTGGGTACATCTTTTTTGACCGCGTACTTCGATGCAGAAGCCGTGGTGGGGTTTGTGGTGCCACTCCATACAATTCCATATTCGGCTATCGGATAACTTCCTTTGGCTAAAATACTTCCTCTTAAATTGGCTGAATTCATGGTAACCGCCTCAAAACCCTCTGTTTTAACATTAGGTTGCTGCACGTTAGATGTTTTAAATATTACCCCTTCACTGAATACTGGTCCCGATTGTAACAAGACGAAAGCGTGTACATAATATTCTGTGGCAGTCTGTAAGCCGGTAAGCGGTGCTGTGATGGCAATGGGAGTAGGAGTAGCACGATCGATGGCGCCTTTTTTAATACTATTTTCCTCAATAACCGGAGCATCTGACGACAGAGAGATCGTAAAGCCATGATCCAGGATCTCCTGATTGCCGGATTTGGTGATCGCAGAAGTAAGGCCGGCTGTGGTCACACCAACATCTGTGATACTTACAGCAGAAAGTGTGGGAGGTAGTAATTCCATTTTCTCTTCACAAGCCAGATGCAGGCATACAGCTAAAAGGGTGATAGCGATTTTGTGTATAAAGCGTTTCATGAAATTGGTGTTTACAGGGTTATGTTGAAATGATGCCCGGCAGGGATATTACCTCGAATAATTACGAAATCAGTCTCGGCGCGCACTTTTTTCAAATCCTAACGGGCTTTTTAAACCTTTGCCACTGATTTGCATGGTATAGAAATATTGTTGTCCGGGTTTGGCCGTTGTATTGATGTAAACTTCCTTCCCTGTCTGTATTTCAGCTAAAAGAGTTGGCTCTTTTTGACCAGGTTGGCGAACGAACAACAGGTATTTGTCGACGCCCGGAACCAGCACGTCATTCCATGTAATCTCAATGCCTTTGCTGGTTGGGCGGGCATAAATTTCCGGTGAACTTAAGGTGGGTTTGGGCGTCTCCATTTTCTTGGCAGTGAGTGCATGACCTTCTACACCAAACTGATCCGTCGCCGTTACCGCATAGGCATAGCTGATGCCGGGTGTTAACGTTTTGTCGGCAAACACAACTTCGGTAGTGAGAACCTGATTCAATTTTCTGTAACCTTCGGCCTGTAATGCCTGAGCTGAGAGTTCCGCGTCTTTCGGTTTGGCGCCCGCGCCCAATGCTTTTCTGTATACCGTATAACCACGAATGTACGGATCATAGGCTACCATATCTTTCCATCGCAGCGTCACCTTACCGGGTTCAGCATATCCTTCAACGTCATAAGGGGTTTTGGGTAAAATCAATATTGCAGGGCTGCCAAATACAACTTTCGACAGTTCACTTGTACGGTTCTCGTAGTTGATTGTCCGTACAGCATATTTGTAGACAAGCCTGCTGTTGTGAACGGTAGTGTCGGTGAATACCGAATCCGGCAAAAGATTGGAAATCTGTTCAAACTGGTCGCTACCCTGTAGAGTTCTGAAAACCTGATAACCGCTCACTTCCGGCGCCGGAACGGGCTTCCAGGTTAACACGGCATTTCCTGTTTTGGAATAAATAATTTTTAACTGTTCCGGGGCTTCAATCGGTCTTTTTTTGACAAACATACGATGAGATACATACGCTGATGGTTCGGACAAGCTTCCTCGCATACTCAGCATTCTGAATCGGTAGTGATACAATACATTGGGCAAAACCCTTTGATCGGTGTAGGAGGTAGCAGTAGCAGGAATGGTATCAAGCAGGGAAAAACCTTCGGAAGGAAGTTTGCTGCGTTCGATTACAATACCGCCCAGAAAGGATAGATCGTCCACCGTTTTCCACGATATATAAATACCATTGGAGGTATCCCGGACGGAGGCGATGGGTATTTGCGCCAGGTTCCGTAAACTTCTGGAAATGAGTGAAATAGTATCCGACAGCGGGCCGGCCAGCCCCGGCAGTGTCTGGGGTTCGAGATAAAGTCCATACGAAAGTCCCGGCTTTACCGGCTGCTGCCAGGTAAACGTGATGGTGCCATCTTTTTCCTCGCGATTGGCAAAGGCATAACCTGTTTGCCTGAAAGGCGCGTTGGCTTTTTCCCGTAGCCAGATTTGCCCCAGCATCACATCAGGAGAAGTCGCCTGATTCATTGTCCAACTGATGACCATGGAAGAATCGTTTTCCAGTACGGTCTGTAATTCTGGTTTCGCGATCAAAGGAGGGGTTCCAATCCGTATATTTCCTTCAACGATCTTACGGCCGTTTCCGTCGGAGCTAACAAATTCAGCCTTATACCTAACCTCTTTGGCTTCAAGTTGTTTTACTTCTGAGTCTTTGTACACAGCTCCCATTGCTACCGGAAAATCCGGATTCAATACAATTAATCCATAGTCGTCCAGGCGCGGATGAGCTTTTATAAATGCCCAGGCTTCCTGTTCTGTCTTCAAATTCTTCTGTACACGTATATCGTTTAAAACACCGTCCCCTGCTATACGTTTAAACTCTTCCGGTGTGGCGGCTGCTCGTACTCGTGCCAGCGGTTTGAAATCTTCTTTCCCTATAGCTCTTGAAATGTTCACAACGGAAAAGGGTTGCGCCGGCGTCTGGCCGGACAGTCTGCTGTCGGAAAGGTAAATGTAGATTCCATCTTTACCCTCCCTAATACCGAGTTGCCCGAAGCAGGAAGGTGCATGAATTGCAAGACAGATCAAGAATAAGATTTGAGCTAGTTTCATTTTATTTAGAAAGTTTGAGTGAAATGCCTAAACCCTTTGATGAACTATAAGAAACATCTGCAGCTCCACTCGCACAGATTTTGAATCCGCATGGAATGGGACATATCTCGCATCCGAATACACAGGCATTGAAACAGCCACCCCAGGTGATGAAGTTGCATCCGCCGTCACATCCGATATGCCCCCGTATACTTCCTGAAAGATGCCCGCGTATGCCCCAGTCGCTACTACTGTAAAAACCCTCTACACCACCGGCAAACCGTACATCGGCGTGTGCGATCGTACCCAGCCCGTCGATAGAAACACTTGCTCCGGCGCGCCATTCGGAAGCCAGTTTCAGGCCGAACGTGCTGGATTTAAAATTGGCGTACACTTCGCACATGCCGGTATTTTTGTACCAGACAGATGCCGTAATACCTGCAAAACCTACCGATGGTGTTCCGATGTCGACAGAGGAGTACGTCCCGAAATAGCCGCCGTAAAGCCGGCCATTGGTGAGTGCGTAATCGGGAATGCCGCTGAGTGAAGTGTGTGTGCTTTTAGGTACATTCCACCCGGCTGCGATGGTTACACCTGTATCAAAAATGCCCAGAATACGGGTGCGGGAATAGCCTGCAACAAACCAGTAGTTGCTTCCTGTACCTGTATAAAGTTCAAGATGAACGCCTGATTTACTTTCTACATCAATGCCTTTCATCAGACTAAAACCTGCTCCGAATTCGCCGTCAATAAAAAACTGTTTGCGGTTAAAATCCAGTTTCATGGTGGCAGAGCCGAGTGTCCAGGCGTCCATCACTTTTACCCCGGCATTACCCTCAAAGATTGGTCCGCCGGGTGTGGAGGTAATTTTGATGGCCAATGGATCCAGTGCGACCACTCCGTACGGATCCGGTGCGATGGTGATGCGCCCGCCTGCTTTGATGCTGTAAATGTTTTCTGCAAAATCAAAGTCAAAACCGCCAGTCAACCCATCCAGTTTTACTAAGCCGATTGGAATGATTACTCTGGCATCAAATTGAGCTCCCACTTTGATACCACTGTTTCCTTGCAAGCCGCCATTTGCTCGGAATGTAGCATTCTTTTTTTCATACCAAAACTCGAGTCCGACCCCGGGTATACCGGCCAGCTTCATCGCACCTTTACCCCTGAATTCGTTTTCGTTGAATTTCAGTTTTGCTTCCAATGCAATGGCAGAGGCGAGGTTGAAATTAACGCCCAGTTCGTCGATACGTGGTGCCTGTCCTTTTCTGAAATACAATGTTCCGTCTGCGCCGATACCAAAAAGTGGTATGTTCAACCGGAATTTTCCGCCTACTGTGATTTGAGAAACGTTGGAGGCAAAGCCGAATTTGGTGATACCGAGTTTGGCCATACCAGCGAAATCCACTTCTATGTCTGTTTCTGCAACAACCGAAAAATCACCGTTTGTAGCGATACTGAAATGATCCAGTGTGATACGCTGCCCGAACCATTTGGGCAGGTCGATACTTCCTGCACCAATAAAACGGTAATGCGTGCTGCCTGAGATTTTCTGGATCGTGAAGTCCCTTCCCTGTGTGGTTTTGAATTTCACCAAACCAAAAATATCAACGCCTATGGAAGGGAGCAGGAAAGTGCCTCCAGTAAGTTGTTCGCCATTAATTCCCAGTTCTTTCACGGCGATTTTGGCGGCGTCCGAAGAGGGGACAGGCATCTCCATTTCACCGTTCAGTTTAAGTCCATATTGATTGATACTTACGCCGCTAAGCTTCAGTTTCCAGGTAAGCAGTGTGAGCGTTGGCGCCGGATTCAAACTGATACTTACATCTTTGATTTCACCGCGTTTGCTGATCACAAAGCGATCCAGTTTCAGTTCCTGATTGTTGAGAATAGGCACATCTTCGATCCTCACTTTACCTTTGAAATTGAGTCCCTCTTTATCCACGGAACTGCCCGGTAAATCAGGAATCACT
>DASYHR010000594.1:0-1666 GCA_035998385.1 Dyadobacter sp.
TGGATCCGAAAGGCTCCAGCACAGGGAAGATAATCCGGCCTGTTTTGCTATCAATCGTAATCCCTTCAACGTAGTCAAAGTTTCCGTCCGGCTGCAGGTCATTTACAGGATTCAGCCTGTCGAGCCCCATTAATCTGATAAGCGGAATGTTGGCTATATCACTATCCTGTAACTGGGGATTGTCCATCCCGGTAAGGTCATCTTTGTATATCACACGGAACTGAAAACCCTGGCGATCGATCTGACTCGTTCCCAACGAGTAAATATTCTTCATCATCAGGTTCCACATCGGAAGCTTTGTATTGTTCCTTATGGTCGATGATTTCAAAAGTTTCAGGACGATTACCTCATTATCCTGCTTGGACTGATAATCTTCTGTAAGCTCCCCTACCTTGAACGAGCGGCCGTTTACCGTGTATTCATAAGCCACCGCAAGTACCTCGTCATTACGCAACGCAGTAGTCAGCGACACATAACCCAGTTGCGGATGGAAGGTATAGTCACGATCAGCAACCAGCTTTTTGGCGCCTCTCAGCAATTCATAGTCATTGGCTTTTTCAAGACCAAAACTTGTAGTCAGGGATGTGTTGGTATTATCAACCTGGCGGAAAGCGGTGTTATTCTGAAGGCTGTTAAAAAGGCCATTCGCACTATTGGCTGCCGGCGATGTACCAACGATAGGTTGTAAACTAGGATTTGCACTTTTGAATGGTGCAGGCTCCCCCAAATCTGCAAAACCTACCACATTACGAAGCGATTCGGTCGTAGTTGTACGGTTGGTAACGTATACTTCCATCCTGGTAATTGTTACTCCGGATGTGATCGTTGGTGTGGTAGTAAGAGATCTTTCAAATATGTTCCTGAAGTATTGAGACAGGAAGAAATTTCGGTTCTCATCATATGTATCGGCTCTGATCTCAAACTCACGCCCTTGTGCGCCTCCTCTTAATACGATCCGTTCTTTGCTGGATTTCTGCTGAGAGGCAACAAAAGTTGCCTTCAATCTCCCGAATTGAAAATCTGTTTTTAAACCAAACAGGTTTTGTACACCGGGTATCAGCTGACTATTAATCGCCCAGTTGATATTACCGGCTTCTATTTTCCTGATAAAACTTTCTTCAGGATTCTTATAATTCAGCTTAATTGCATTCTCAAAATTGAAGTTGGCTTTGGTATCAAAGTTGGTCTGAAAGCCCAGCATATCTCCCAACCTTGCATCGAAATTAATGTTGATCTGCTCATTAAAAATGAACTGGGTGTTTCTTCGTTGACGGATCGGAATGGTAGGATTATCCAAAAACTGGTGCATCAATCCCAGATCCAGAGACACGAAACCGGTAGGCTTGAAGTTCAGAAAATCATCCCCTAATAACTTGGACAAAGCCGGTGGCACATCGAGCTTCGGAAGTAATCCTCTTGCTCCCATAGCCCCCTGCCCGTCTTGTCTGCTCGAATATTCTTTAAGTAAACTTTTGAACGCCCGGCCTTCCTGCACCTTGTCGTACTGGTCCATATCCATCGCTTCAGGAGCTCTGTAGTCGAGCGTTCCTGATGGTGTATAGATTTGCTCGGTAACAGCAATTTTCCCTGTACTGTCCAGTAATACATCCGTTTTGATGTTAGCAGGATCCTTCAGGTAAAAAGCAGAACGCGGACGTGGCTGAAC
>DASYHR010000595.1:0-2118 GCA_035998385.1 Dyadobacter sp.
TTGGTAGCCATACCTACCGCAATACCGGACGAGCCGTTTACAAGGAGGTTTGGGAATTTTGCCGGAAGCACGGATGGCTCCGAAAGAGAATCATCAAAGTTGGGTTGAAAGTCAACAGTGTCTTTACCCAAATCGTTTAATAATTCATCAGCAAGCCTTTTCAGGCGAGCTTCTGTATAACGCATTGCAGCGGGGTTGTCACCGTCCACCGATCCGAAGTTCCCCTGTCCGTCAACAAGCGGGTAACGCAATGACCAAGGTTGGGCCATACGAACCATCGTGTTGTAAACCGATGAGTCACCATGCGGGTGATATTTTCCTAATACCTCACCAACAATACGAGCAGATTTTTTGTGGGCTCTGTTATAGTTAACACCCAAATCAGACATACCATATAAAACGCGGCGGTGTACAGGTTTTAAACCATCTCTTACGTCAGGAAGGGCGCGGGAAATAATAACGGACATCGAATAATCGATATACGCACCACGCATTTCTTCCTCAATATTGATGGGAATAATGTTTTCACCAGGAGATTCTGCCATAGATAATCAGAAAAGAATCAGAATTTATGTGAGAAATTGAAATTATACCAAGCCTCACGTGATTAATCCAAAATTGTTTGTTATAAGGATACAAATTTCGTCAATTTTGGGCATTAAGACAAACTATTTAGAGGCTATTCAGGCTGGCATTTGATATTCATATGATACTGCGCATTTTACGTTTTCCTTAATTCCGGAAAAAAGTTACATACATTTTAATCATTAAATTTCGGGCAGTGCGTCCTTATAGTACCAAGTTCACGTCTCAAACCTATCGATAATGCCTTTACTACTTACCTTTCTGGCTATCATTCTTCTTGTTTTACTCATAGCCTGGCTCAAAATTGACACTTTCATCTCATTTTTGTTAATATCAATAGGTCTTGGTCTCGCCAGCGGACTGGACGTAGCGACAATAGGAAAAGCCATTCAAAAAGGTGTTGGCGGTACATTAGGAGATCTGGTTTTGATTGTTGGATTTGGTGCCATGCTCGGAAAAATGGTTGCAGACAGCGGAGCGGCACAGCGAATCACTGATGCGTTGATCGGAATTTTTGGTACAAAAAATATCCAGTGGGGAATGGCATTAGCCGGATTTGTGATTGGTATTCCGCTTTTTTACAATGCGGGTTTCGTAATTGTAATCCCTCTTATTTTTATGATTAGCGCTACGGCGAAGCTACCGCTCTTATATATAGGAGTACCGATGCTCTCTGCCCTGTCGGTAGCACACGGTTATCTTCCCCCTCACCCTTCACCTGCTGCGATAGCCAGTCAGCTCAATGCCGACTTAGGAAAAACGCTCTTGTATGGTTTAATGGTGTCCATTCCAGCCATCGCTATCGCGGGACCTGTATTTGGCAAAACGCTGAAGAAGTTTCAACCAAAACCGGATGAAGACCTTTTCAATGTAAAACCACGCCCGTCTCATGAATTGCCAAGCTTGGGTATCAGTATTGTAACAGCCTTACTCCCTGTTTTTTTGCTGACAAGTATGTCAGCACTAAAAAGCGTGATGCCGGGAAATACACTTGTAGCACTTTTGGCTGAGCCCTATTTCGGTATGCTGTTGTCGGTGTTGTTTGCTGCTTATTCACTTGGGATTACACGTGGGATGAATATGAAGGCAATTACAAAATCAATGGAGGAAGCCTTCAAAGGAGTTTCTGTTATTCTACTTATAATTGCCGGAGCCGGCGTTTTTAAAGAAATTATGACCGTAGGCGGAGTGAGTAATTATATAGCTGAAAGTCTGAAAGATGTCGCTGTTTCGCCATTACTTTTGAGCTGGGGAATTGCAGCTATCATCAGGGTTTGTGTTGGTTCAGCTACTGTGGCCGGCCTTACAACAGTCGGAATTTTATCTCCTCTACTGGTTCATTCGACCGTCACGCCGGAGCTACTCGTTTTAGCAATTGGCTCAGGCAGTCTCATGTTCTCTCATGTAAATGACGGTGGATTCTGGCTCTTCAAAGAGTATTTCAATCTGAGTATTAAAGACACCTTGCTGACATGGTCGGTGATGGAAACAATCGTTTCAATCATGGGGCTTGTGGGAGTTCTCCTTTTGAAT
>DASYHR010000650.1:0-3874 GCA_035998385.1 Dyadobacter sp.
TCCTTCCAACATTACCATCGGTGCTTTCCGGGCTCCACGTTCCAATTTCAACGCGGCGGCTGAGCAATCGTTTTTGGATGAAGTGGCAGAAGCTGCCGGCAAAGATCCGATTGCATTCAGACTGGAACTTTTGAAAAGAGCAAAGGAAAAGCCGGTTGGTAAAAACAATGAATACGACGCAGGTCGCTATGCCGGTGTGCTGGAATTGGTGCGTGACAAATCAAACTGGAACAAGGCCGGGAATGAAAAATACAACCGTGGTGTGGCCGCTTATTTTTGTCACAACTCCTACGCGGCGCATGTGGTGGATATGGTAACGCGTGACGGGCAACCTTATGTGGAGCGGGTGTTCAGCGCGATGGATTGCGGGATTGTGATTAATCCGGATGCTGCCACCAATATGGTACAAGGCGCAGTGGTTGATGGGATCGGTAACGCATTTTATGGCGAACTGACCTTTAAAGATGGGGCGCCGCAGAAGAATAATTTTAGTAACTACCGGATGATCCGTATGAATGAAGTTCCTAAAAGCATTGAGGTTCACTTCGTTCAGAATGAACTTGATCCAACGGGCCTTGGTGAGCCACCATTTCCGCCGGTGTTTGGAGCTGTTGCCAATGCGCTGTACAAAATGAAAGGGAAAAGATATTATAACCAACCTTTCCGGGACGAAGCAGAAAAGGTAATCTGATATGGACTAAAAAACCTGGTCATCACGATCAGGTTTTTTAGTATTGATAAGGTCAAAAGGAATTTGTGTTGAAATTATTACGGAGTGATGAACATAGCCTGTAATGCATCATTGAGCCATATGATTGATTCGACCCGGGCGTGACAGGGTCGGGCTTACTTTCTCTAATCGGCCGTAAACTACAAGATGGTTTTCAATCCGATCCAGGTTCAATCCGATCACTGGCTGCTAAAGCATGGATCACTTTTGCTGCTCAGCATATCTACAAGTTTGATCAAATGCCCGTCAAAACCTGCTTCCTGGCTTTTATGTATATCATCCTGCTGCCCGTGGCCCGATAAAGCGGTCAGGGCGACTTTCGGCCCCCAATCTCCCTTCCGGATCAATGCTGCCGTTTGGTATACATTCAAGTCCGGCATACCAATATCGCAAAGCACCACGGAAGGCTTCAACGTTTCCACAGCCTCCGCTCCGGTTTTGCCACTGAAACGGATATCAACATGGTAACCTTTAAGTTTCAAAAGCATGACGTCGGCCGTAAATCCCGTGCAGCAACATATCACTCCTCACCAGTGTAACGGACAATTACTTCGTAACCACCCAGTTTGATAAGCTTTGCTGTGATATCAGCAAAGTTTGCATTATCATCAACTATTAACACACGCGCCGCCAGACGATCATCCATATCTGTCACACGTAACAACCAATTGCTATATGACAATGCTAAGTATCGTTTGTCCAACTTCCAGGACAATTCTGTATTCGGGCAAAGCTTGATGTTGAAATTCCGGTATTTACCTGCTGGTGGGGAAGCGGAGCGGTTAGGTCTAAGTATGAGGTACTACCGGACCGTCAGCATAGAGAAAGAATAACCTCTCAATATTGTATCTTATTGAATCGGAAACGTGCTCAGATCATTATATTTTGGGATTTAAATATGCGCTGTCTGAACCAAAAAATACCTCAAATTTCAATATAAAGATGTGCATATAGTATTATTACAGAAATTATGATTCGCTATATCCAAATGATAAAAAATAAAATTTCCGAATTGAAAACCGACCGGTTACTCCTGAGAAAATTCTGTGAGAAAGATATCGATGTAGTGTACCGCGGTCTTTCAGATAAAGAAGTAATTAAATACTATGGAGTGCAATATGACAGCCTGGCCGCTGCTCAGGAACAGATGGGCTGGTTCAGTCTGATTGAGGAGCAGGAAACGGGAATTTGGTGGGCAGTTTGTGATCTTCAAACTCTGGATTTTCTCGGGGCAATCGGTTTTAACAATTGGAGCAAAAAGAATCGAACTATTGAAATCGGGTACTGGCTCTTGCCTGAATACTGGGGAAAAGGAGTAATAACAGAGGCTGGTGAAAAGGTATGCGCATATGCTTTTGAGTCTATGTCAGTTCACCGTATTGAAGCAGTCGTGGAAACAGAAAATCAGAGTAGCAGAAGAGTGATGTCCGCACTTCACTTCACATATGAAGGCACTAAGAAAGACTGTGAAATCAAAGACGGGAAATTTTTAAGTCTGGAGATGTATGCAAAATTGAATCGGGAATAACATATTGGCTTTGTAGTTACTTATAATACATCAATCATTAATAAACCAACATTGGTCATAGGCGGTGAACAAAGCAACTTTACTGATGCCCGGCGTCATCCTTTATACTTAAAGCACCAGAGGGGCATTTTGCAACCTGATTAACAAGCTCCTGACTGGTCGCATTTTCTATTTTTACCCACGGCCTGGCTTTTGGATCATATACCTTTGGTAAAGTCTTCACGCATACCGCAGAATGCGTACAGATCTTTGGTTTCCAAAGGATCGTAATTTCCTCGTTCGAATATTCCAATGTGTCCATCTTATTGCTGTTTAAGAATTATCCGTTTCAAATGAAATGGTCTTGGTAATCTCATGGCCTCCATCCGATTATGCTATAGCTGTCATGAAAGCGTAAAGTTCAGTATTCTTTCAAAAACGAAAGATGATCTAAGTCGAAAAAAATTATAGACAAATGTCTATAATTTGAAATATGGAGCTACGATCGATGCATAAGTTGCCGTTTTACGCGGCTCAGCGTGTCCTTAGTAATCCCCAGATACGATGCAATAATATGCTGCGGGAATCGCTCCAATAATTCAGGGTAACATTCTGAAAAATCAGTATACTTTCTTTCCGCATTGCCACTTATTGACGAAGTAAGTCTGCGCTGATTGGCTATGTTATTTCTCTCGTCCAGCTGGCATGTCATTTCGTTAAACGCAGGAACGTTCTTCAAAAGTTCGAGTACGTTTTTTCTTGAGATCAGGAGCATATGCGTATCTTCCCAGGCGTCAATATGATAAAGACTTGGAGTAGCCATCACCCAGCTTTCGCGATCTCCCATCCACCAATCTTCAACACCCAGGCGAACAAAGTGTTCGTTCCCCTTGTCATCTACCGAATATTGCCGCATAGCACCTTGAACGATAAAGGCGAAATGTTTACAATGCTCGCCTGCCTGAAGCAGATACTGCCTTTTTCTAAGTTTGAAAGGAGTAAACGACCGGACAAGCAATGCCTTTTCATCATCTGAGATGGGTGCAGAACTGAATTTTTTCAGATAGTCAAAAAAAGCTTCTAACATCATTGGCGGTGTGAATATTTCAGAATCCGGAACCTTTAAAAACTGCATTACAACTTAAACAAATATAGGTTTTTTTATTCAGATTGACCGGTTATGCGGTTTTGTGTATTTCATAAGCGATTGATCCGTTGCGGGATGTAGACAGCGAGGCTTGGTTTAAGCATTACGGAAAAATGCATTGTGCTATTTCCGTAGACATTTGTCTATATATTTTCACGATATATATCTTCATTTTTGCCAATGCAGTTGCGGAACTTTGTGAGCGATAAACAGCGATGATGGTTGGAAATTTGTTAAAGGATTGACATTTTTATACTTAGTCAACTGGTCCTAAGATCAAACCTGAAAATAAAGAAGATTTCATATGGAAATAGGAATAGATAGTTTCGCGTCAGCAATGTATGGAAGTAATGAGTTGAATAGTCAGGATGCCATGCAACAGCTTTTGGAACGGATTACAGCAGCCGATCAAGCCGGACTTGATATTTACGGGATCGGTGAACACCATAAAAAAGAGTTTCTGGACTCGGTACCGGCAGTCATACTTGCT
>DASYHR010000694.1:0-3974 GCA_035998385.1 Dyadobacter sp.
GTAAGCATTTTACCAAATACGAATGCCCAGGTCTGGCGAATTTTGAAAAGGTCAAGCCATTTTACAGGCGCTTCTTTGCTGGTATCGACTTCGTTATCGCTGAGGATGTATTCAATTTCAGCGGCATTGGTACGAGGTTGCTTTTGAGGAATTTCATAATATTTAATCCAGAAAAACAACCACACAAAACCCACAGCACCGGTAATCAAAAACGCTTCTTCCCAACCGTAAGCTCCCAGAATCCATGGAACCATGATGGGAGCAACTACGGCTCCGATATTAGCTCCTGAGTTGAAGATTCCGGTAGCCAATGCACGTTCTTTCTTAGGGAACCACTCAGCTGTAGCTTTGATTGCAACCGGAAAGTTACCTGCCTCACCAAGTCCCAGCAGGGCACGCATGAATCCAAAACTGAATGTACCGGTGGCAAAGGCGTGAAGCACCGCGGCTATACTCCATACCACCACCGATATAATGTATCCTAATTTTGTACCGATTCTGTCAATGATTGCTCCAAAACCGATCAGAGAGATTGCGTAGGCAGCCTGAAATGCCATTACAATATGACTGAAATCAGATTCTGTCCAGGCAAATTCTGCTTCCAGCGTCGGTTTTAACAAGCCGAGTACCTGCCGGTCGAGATAATTGATAGTAGTTGCAGCGAAAAGAAGCGCCACAACCCGCCAGCGGTATTTCGTCATTTGGGTTTCCATGTAATGCAATTAAGATTAAAGAATGAGTAATATATGTTAGACCCTGTCAGGAAAGACAGGATGGTTAATTCGGGTTTTGTAAATATGAGTTCGGAAAGATTTCAAAGCCTCCATAGCGCCCAGTTCATGTATCCATTCCAGATACAGGACGACACTCTCTTTGGTTGTCCCTGCTTTTGAAAGATCATTTCCCCAGATGGAAGCATCTCTCAGGATCACATCAACCATATCAGGGAGTGATTTGATTTGCCATTTCTGGTGAAAGTAAGCAGCCTTAGGATCCTGAATCAGGTAAGGCTTCCCATTACTTCGTCCATAGAAATTATCACCTTCTTTCCGGGACGGCTTCATGAAATAGATATAAGCCGCCAGTCCGAACGTGATGTATTCGGGATTTTTCCCGAAAAGATGTTGAAAGCTTTCAAAAGAAGGCATTACCCGGGACAGCAATTTGGCGGAGTAATTGGAAGTAATATTCAGCCATTTGTGATCGATATAAGGATTTCGGAATCGATCTATGACCATCTTGCTGAATGCCGGTGCGGTTTCGGGATCTGTAGGATAGGTGAGAGATGGCGAGATTTCATCCTCCAGCAAAGTGCTCAGGAAGTCTGAAAAATACGTGTCTTCCATTGCCTCTAACACAGATGTGAAACCACATAAATGTGCAAGTCCGCCTCCCAAAGTATGTGCTCCGTTCAAGATCCGCAGTTTCATTTCTCTGTATAAACTAATATCCGGCTGGATAACGACCCCTTCATCCGCTCGTGCAAAAGAGAGCACTTCTTTAACCCTTGCATCACCTTCAATCGCCCATAGATTATACATTTCTGTGGTAATCAAAAGCTCGTCCTGATAGCCCAGTTCTTCTTCAATTTCTTTTCTGGTAACTGCTTCGGGCTTGCCGGGAACGATGCGGTCTACCAATGAGTTGCAGAAGGAATTATGTTGTTCCAGCCAGTCGATAAAGTTGCTTTCCAGTCCGTTTCGGTGTGCGAGTTCAAGCACGATAGATTCAAGCTTGGAACCGTTTTCGGAGATTAACTCTGTCGGCACAATCACCAATCCGTGATCGGGACTACCGCTGAACGCTACAAAGCGAGCGTACAAAAACGCGAGCAATTTCCCCGGATAGGAAATTGGCGGCCATTGATATATGTCATCAGGTGAAAGCTGTATTCCCAGTTCTGTCGTATTGGAAACAACGATACTGATTGCCGGATTTCGGGCTAGATCAAGCACCAGGGACCATTGTGTACGAGCCGACAAAACACGGCTGATGGCGGAGCAAATGACATTTTCCTCAACCAACCGACCATCTTTGATACCGCGACTGCAAATCGTATAAAGATTATCCTGTCTGTCAAATGCTTTGAGATCGCCCTCATCTGTAGACTTCACGACTACAATACGTCCGTTAAATATACCTTCGCGGTTGGCTTTATCGATATAGTAGTCCGACAAACCTCTCAAAAATGCGCCCGTACCAAACTGAAGCACCTTTTCAGGTAGTTTAAATATGTCGTCCATCGGCACTTCTACAGAAGGATGCCCTCTGAGTTGTCGCAGATTTTCACGGAAAAGATTGCTCATACGCACGTCCGGTCTTGGTTGTAAATCTCATTTATTTTGACTGCCATCCTTCAAATTTCTGGGATAGCAGTTTGGCAGGCCAGGTTCCGTAATACGCGTAACCCACCCGTCTTTCATTTTCAATCTCACTTAACTTTTCCCGTTTGATACCGTCCCGTCCACAGAAAAAAGGTTTTCCGGTTTCCAGATCATAGAATCTCGCCCAGATGCGTTGCCCGGGTGCCTCTACCAGAACCACGTCCTGTCCTTTGGGTTGATTACTATCTTTGATTCTTTTGGTTTGATGTCCTTCAATCGCCGCAGCGTCCAACCAGGCAAGTGCTCCCAGTATCGCTTCTTTAATTTCGGGAGTCGGATTAGGAATCTCCATCAAAAACCGGGTGATATCAACACTTTCCCCTGCACTAAATGATGCCAGTTCGAAGGTGCGCGCATTGGCTGGTTTGTAAGTGACGTGATCGTGTTGCGCGCACCATACGGTAGGTTTGCCGTTTACCCGGATCTGCGTTTTAAGTATGCAGTCAATGCCTGCTTTTACTGCTGAGGCAGAAGCTGTCTTCAATTCGCTGCCAAATACCTTGTATTCCTCCTTTCCTGAGGCTACTCTCTGTAAGACACGTAGCGCATTGAGCATGGCGTCATCGTTGTACGTAATATGCTTACGGTAGCCGCTGGTGTCAGGGAAAAATTGAGGAAAGCCGCCGTTTTTATACTGCATTTTTAACAAATAGCGAATGCCGGTTTCGGCTGCATTCAGGTATTTGATATTCCCTGTCTGCTCATATGCTTTCGCCAAATGGTGGATTTCTCTGGCTGTCGCATTGTTGTCAATTGTCGCATCCTTATGATCATGACTGATTTTAACCCTGTCTGTAAACTCAGAGCTCCAGGCATAACTGTAATTAAATGGTTTTGTATCGATTTGCTTAGGCCAGCCACCGGAAGTTCTTTGCGCAATCAGCATTTTTTCGGCTGTTGAATCGGTTTTACTTTCCGAATTTGTATACAATCCGTCTTTCCCGCCCCCAAAGGTTTGCGCGATGCCGGTCAGTAACAAGAACCCCAGGAAAAATGCTGATAATTTGTTCATGAAGGTGTTTATTTAGCAGATTGTTTCAACAGCCAATGTGCCAGATCCTTCCCAGCCTCGAAGTTTTCAAAACTGGTATCAATACGACGTCCGTCGGTGTACTCGTTATACAACCATGGATCGCCAACCGCGAATACCGTCCCTTTACCATATTTGGAAATACCAAAAATAACGTCGCCCTGATCGGTTAGGCCTGATTTGGCAGGGGATGTAAGTATCAAAGGCGAAAGCTCTTTGATGTATATTTTGGAAGCGGTTTTGAAGATAGGATCGCCTTTGAGAATCATCAGTTTGCCTTGTTCGAACTGCGTTCCCTGCACCATGTTACGGTTTTTGTTCGAAAATTGGATACCGAAAACTTTTGCCAGCTGGTTGAAGTGCGGTATTTCGCAATTGGCTGTGTCATTAGCCATCAATACCAATACACCACCGGCTTTCACCCATTTTTCAATGGCTGAAATATCTTTTGGTTGTACAAAATTCGGCTCTGCTGTTTCCTTTTTCGTGTCAGGATCCACAATAATATAGATACTCAGATTTTTGAGGTTTTCGGCGGTAGGAGCAGCAGGAAGGGATAC
>DASYHR010000756.1:0-7958 GCA_035998385.1 Dyadobacter sp.
ATTACAACGATCGGCGGTACCACTGTTGCAACAGTAGGGACATTGGAAGCAACAGAAGTAATTGGTAAATCGACCAATGGATTATTGGATCGCTTTAACTACGTAGTACAAAAGAAAAATGAGTTGCAAAACAAAGGTGACGTGTTCGCCAGAGAATATGCGCAAAAGTCGTCCAGAAGATCGCCTGACTTTATCAGGAAGCTGGATGAGTTTAAAGCATTGATGAATCTGAGCGGACTGGTGGCTTTGGAATTGGATGCTAACTGGGAGAATAAAAGAGAGGCAACAGATGCTGCCATAAAGAAAAGTTTTAAAGATTTCACGCCTTTTTCGAAGGACGAAAACTAAAAGAGATATGATTTCTTGTTAAACAAAAAAGAGAACTATATGTTCTCTTTTTTGTTTTCGTCATTCTCTGTTTCGCCTGATGATTCTGGCTTCACAGGTTCATCCGCCAGTATGATTGCCTGCGTATCTGGCACCTCAGTCTGAGTTGTGGGCTCTTCCGGTACCGGATTATTTATAACGTCTGCATTTGTGTCAATCTCACTAGCAACGCTAATCCGATCCTCCTGATTGTGATCGTCATTATCCGGCTCGTCGTAAGCAGGATGAAAACTTCCCTGGAATATCAGGATGCTGCAAACACCAACGAAAATACAGGAGTCAGCAATGTTGAATATCGGAGTTGAATAATATTGACCTCCCCACAATGGCACCCATTCAGGAATAAACCCTTCCCAGAAATCAACAAAGATCATGTCGATAACCTGCCCATGGAACCAGGGTGTAGGTGATCCATAAGGTGCGTTATCCAAAAAAACGCCATAGAACGTACTGTCGATCACGTTGCCAACGGCTCCGGCAAGGATCATAGATAAAGCCAGCAGTAATCCTTTTGCTGCACCAGCCCGGGCGAGATGTACCAGATACCATCCGATAGCACACATGGCGACAAGTCTGAACAGTGTCAGGAATAACTTGCCGTATTCGTGTCCCAGCTGCATGCCAAAGGCCATACCGGGATTGAGAACGTAATGTAATTTGAACCAGTTTCCGATCAGGGCAATCTGGCCTGAGAAGCCCGGTTCCATATATTCATGAACCAATAACTTGGACGCCTGATCAATGGCGATCAGCAGTATACTTAAAATAAGATAAGGTGCAGGATTTCTCGGCTGATTCATTCGGTATGTAAAACAATTAAAATCTTAATTCAGAACGCTAAAATAGGAAGATAGTTATAAAGAACTGATTCCCCGTCGCTTCAATTCACTTTTTACCATCAGAAATTCACGACTACTTTGTCCGGCAATGGACGTATTTTCTTCAGCACGACGTATCAGATAGGGCAATACGGCGCTGATCGGTCCATATGGCACATATTTGGCCACATTGTAACCGGCTTTCGCAAGATTGAATGAAATATTATCACTCATGCCTAACAATTGAGCAAACCAGATCCGCTCATCTTTTCTCTCAATACCTAACTTCTCCATTTTTGCAGCGCAATACTGGCAGCTGTATTCGTTGTGCGTTCCGAGGCAAACAGAGATATGTTTCAGGTTTTCAATGGAAAAATCAATGGCAGCGTTATAGTCGGTATCTGTTGCTTCCTTGCTTGCGTGGATGGGATTGGTGTATTCGTTTTCACGTGCCCTCAGCCGTTCCTTTTCCATGTAGGCACCGCGTACAAGTTTGCCTCCCAACACATATCCACGCTGTCTTGCTTTCAGGTATGCGCCTTTCAGGGCTTCGAGTGTATCGTGACGGTAAAACTGGTAGGTGTTGTAGACGATGGCTGTTTCTTTATTGAACTGTGCCATCATTTCATATGTCAGCTCATCAATAATGCCTTGTACCCAACTTTCTTCAGCATCTACAAATATCCGCACTTTCTTCTCATAGGCATTTGAACACAACAAAAGCATGCGTTCCCTCGCTTTTGCAAACTGTGCTTTCTCAGCATCTGTAAGTGTATCGTTGCGCTGAACCTTCTCCAGAAGTTCTGAAGATGCAATACCCGTAACTTTGAATACAGAAAATGGAATGTCACGTGTGCTGGCGGCCTTATCAATTGTTCTCAGAATTTCCTGAGCGGTTGCCTCAAAGCTTGCTTCGTTATCCTCGCCTTCAACAGAATAATCCAAAATAGTACCTATGCCCGATTCGCCAAGGGATGTAATAGTAGCAACGCAGTCCTTAATCGTCTCACCACCACAGAATTGTTCAAAAATTGTTGCGCGAATAAGATTTTTTATAGGTAAGTTAAGTTTTAGTGCAAGCTTTATAAAAAAAGTGCCTAAATTTACCACTCGGGCTTGATTCATCAAGTTGAATAACCAGTACGTTTTACGCAGGCGAGCGTCAGATTTCGAGCCAAAAGCGATGGAGGTGTCTTCAAAAAATACTGGTATTTTGTCTTTTGGTAAAGGATATGCCATTTTTGCGAAGGTTTTTCCTGAGTAAGGATTTCAATAATTTAAAGCTAAATCATTGAAATAAAAGTAAAACGTGTAAGAAGTAAATTTGATTTTTGGTGTCAAATGTACGTCAATCCCTGAAATACGCATAACACAAATCGGAAATATTACCATTATCTATTTTTTATTAAGGACAAGTTTTTGAATATGAATGCTTCTTTAGATATCCAACCGCTTAGCAGTTGGATCAATACCGAAGGAAAGCCTTTGGTAATCGCCGGGCCTTGCAGCGCAGAGACCGAGGAACAAATGTTAGAAACCGCAACCCAGATCAAAGAGGAAGGATTTGCGCACGTACTACGTGCGGGAATTTGGAAACCAAGAACACGTCCAGGTAGTTTTGAAGGCATGGGTGAGGCTGCTTTACCATGGCTGATAGCTGCGAAAAAAGAAACTGGTTTGCCGGTAGCGATAGAGGTTGCTAATCCACAGCACATTGAGCTTGCTCTTAAGTACGGTGTGGATATTCTTTGGATTGGTGCCAGAACTACCGTGAATCCTTTTAACGTACAGGAGCTTGCTGATGCACTGAAAGGTGTGGACGTACCTGTATTGGTTAAAAACCCTGTGAATCCTGATCTACAGCTCTGGATTGGTGCTTTGGAGCGTCTTAACCAGGCTGGTGTCACGAAACTGGGTGCTATTCACCGTGGTTTCTCAAATGCCCAGGAAACGAAGTTCCGTAACTCCCCAATGTGGAACATCGCTATCGAATTGAAAACTTTGTTGCCTAATCTGCCGGTAATTGGTGATCCTAGCCACATGGCAGGAAAGCGTGCTTACTTGTACGAAGTTGCACAACGTGCTCTTGATTTGAACTATGACGGTTTAATTATCGAATCACACCGTGAGCCGGATAAGGCATGGTCGGATGCTTCGCAACAGCTTACACCTGCTGCATTGGGTCAGATGTTGCATGATCTTCACGTTCGTAAAGAGTCTTATGGCAGCGATTACCAATCTCAATTGGAAGTAGTGCGCGGGAAAATTGATAACCTTGACCGCGAATTGCTGGAAAATCTTGCAGCGCGTATGTCATTGGTTGAAAAGCTGGCTGAATACAAACGTGACAATAATGTTGCAGCGTATCAGGTAGATCGTTTCCGTGAAGTGTTGGAAACGCGCGCAGGATGGGGCAAGAGCCTTAACCTGTATCCAAACCTTGTTGACGAATTATTTAAATTGGTACACATGGAGTCTATCCGTAAACAAACGGAAGTGATGAACCAGGTAAGTGCCTAAGTATAATAAAAGGTAATATCAAGAAACAGGGCTGATTCGAAAGAGTCAGCCCTGTTTTGTTTTACCAGGCTTAGATTGATTTCCGAGCCAATACCTTTTTTATTTCTCCAGCCCAGAGCCTGTATGCTTTTTCGTTAATATGGGTTTTGTCAACAGCAAATTCGGGTTTCAGTCCGGTACTGTCTGCAATAAGTGGATTGATGTTCAGATATTCAATTTGATTTTGCCCGCAATAGTTAATCAAAAATCTATTTAGTTCTGCAACCTGCGCTTTGCTGGAAGGATCATTTTGTTCGTATAACGTAAGCGTAACAACAGGTGTTATCCCATTCCGGGTCAGATTATCAAGAATGCCTTTATAATGTTCCTGCATTTTGTCCTGACTAACACCCACAGTGATGTCATTAATTCCTCCCATCACGAAGCACACTTCCGGCTTTTGGCGGATCACCATGGTTTCCATAGCGTGCAGAAAATGATAGGTACATTGTCCGGGAAGTGCCTGGGTGAGTACATCTGTTCGCCCGAGTAACTCAACCCATTTTCCCTGGGCAGTAATAGAATTGCCGAACATGATGATTTTTGGATTTCCCTTGGCTGATACAAATGCCTGAAAAAGCTTATCTCTGTATAGATATGATAAGGTTATAAAGCCAATGAAGAAAATGCAGTTAAGAATGACTGAAATAGTCAGATGAGTTTTTTGTCGTGCCACAGCAAATTGTTGTTACATCCACTTGCTTAGAAACTGGTTGAAACTCTCCTTGTACTGATCACTCACAGGGATTGTCGTCGGCCCGATCTGGATGGAGTTACGGGTTACAGCGCCGATCTGATCGAGGTTGACAATAAAGGAACGGTGAATACGCATAAACCGTGCAGCAGGTAATTTCTCTTCCAGGTGTTTCAGGCTCGTTAATGAGAGTATCGGTTTCTGATCGGATTTCAAATGTACCTTCACATAATCCTTCAAACCTTCCATATACAGAATATCGTCATACGCAATCCTGACCAGCTGATATTCTACTTTCAGATACAAATATTCATCTTTGGTGTCGGCTGAGAGGGGAGTTTGTGAAGCCTTACGGACGAGTTCAACATATGCTTTTGCCTTGGTTGACGCCTTTAAAAACTCTTCATAATTGAAGGGCTTCAAAAGATAATCCAATGCATCTACTTTAAATCCATCCAATGCATATTGATTAAATGCCGTTGTGAAAATCACCCTCGGAGCACGGCTACCAGCTCTTTCAATCACTCTAGCCAGCTCAATACCCGTCAGATCCGGCATTTGAATGTCTAGAAAAATCAGGTCAACCGCTTGTTTATGGATAAAGTCGAGAGCCTCTACCGCGCTGGAAAACTTACCTGCAAGTTCGAGAAAGGGTGTTTTTTCGACAAAAGAAGCAACAAGTCCGAGTGCAAGTGGTTCATCATCTACTGCAATACAATTTAATGAACTCATGTAGTTTCCAGTTCGAGGTGTACTTCAAATTCCTTTTCTTCTTTGTTTTCCTTCATCTTAAGTGAATATTTTCCCGGATAAAGCAGATCGAGGCGACGTTGTGTGTTCGAAATACCTATACCATTACTTTCGTCGAGCGTTGCGCCCTTTTCCGGGAACAGCGTGTTTTTTACGTCAACGAAAATCTTATTTTCACTTTGTTTGATCCGAATATCAATATTACTTTTTTCCACGGAGCTTACACCGTGTTTGAATGCATTTTCAATAAAAGGTAAAAACAACATCGGAGCAATACTTACATCATGTAACGGCACGGGCGGAGAAAGTCTTACAGTTACCTTATCCGTAAGTCGTAATTCCATCAGTTGTATATAATCCTGAGCAAAGGCAATTTCCTGACTCAGTAATACTGTTTCGTTTTGGGTATCATATAATACATATCGCATCAGCCTGGACAATTTATGCAGTGCCTGCTGGGCAGCTTCCACATCTATGACCGTAAGTGCATAAATGTTGTTCAATGTATTAAAAAAGAAATGAGGATTAATCTGTGCTTTCAAAAATGAAAGTTCTGAATTAATCTTATCCTGTTCCAGCTCCTGGCGGTATTGTTTGTCGCGCTGTACATTTTGGACTGCAGCTATACTGGTGCTTATTCCAATAACGATGAGCGCAGTGAGCAAAGAGAAATAATCAAGTTTGTCTCTCGGTTTTTTCGGACGGGTCATGTCGTCATGCGCCTTGCGCCACGCTTTGTCCATTTGCTCGCGGTGATTGATAGCCGTTTGCATTTGCTCAATCGTAACAGCAAGTATCACTACCGATGCGATATTGAATAATATAAACTTGAGATACCGGTTGCGTGCCAGGTAACGCGGAAACCAGAAATACACATTGAGATAAAAAATACTAACCAGCATCACAAACAGCACGCATTGCTTGATCCAGAAAGTGTTTGGCAATTGTATTTGCCAGCTGAGAGGTTGCCACATCAGAAACAGCGCGAGAAAACCCCATCCGAGCAAGTGCAAAACAAAACGAGGATATTTTCTGACCTTTTGGGAATCCATTTGAGACATTTTAATTGTGTTGCCTGGTATATGCAATTACAATCTTAGGAGATTAAATCGAAAGTGCATAATCCATTCGATCAATCTTTATAGAATGCCGACAGGAAGCCGGATATGATCTATGAGGCTCCCGGTGACAAGTTTAAGCCAATCCTATAGATAACGGGGAAAATCCGTTTGCCGTGTTTTTGATTCATCGTGTAAAACGTGGAGTTAGTCGGTTTATATATCCTTTCCATCTAACGCGCTTAGAGAAGTCTGAGCCAGTCGTTTATTTTGATATTGTATTTACTTTTTTGATGATTCCCATGAAAATGATGAAACGATTTACTTCCCTGCTTTTGACCCTAACATTGCTGTCATCGGCATATGCACAGTTTCCGGGTGGCGGTGGTGGCGGAAACCGCGGAGGAGGCGGAGATTTCGGACGCCAGCGCCAGACTGCAATACCGGGTACAACCGACGATACGCCAAAAGGTAGCGGCAAAATAAAAGGTATTCTTGTTGATTCTACAACGAAACAACCTGTTGAATTTGCTGCGCTGTCACTGGTGGATATCAAAACCAACAATCCTATAGACGGAACTACAACAGATGAAAAGGGTGCTTTCAGCCTTACAAAAGTTGCTTCCGGCAATTTCAAAATTCTGATATCCTTTATTGGTTACAAAACAAAGACGATCAACGATATCAAAGTGGATAGAAAGACTGATCTTGATTTGGGATCGGTTTTACTAAGTCCTGACGTGGTGCAGTTGAGGGAAGTAGAAGTGGTAGGTATGGCTCAGATGATCGAGGAAAAAGTAGATCGTTTGGTATATAACGCTGAAAAAGATATTACAAGTAAAGGTGGAGATGCATCAGATATAATGCGGAAAGTACCAATGCTTACGGTGGATCTGGACGGAAACGTTTCCCTAAGAGGAAGTTCTAATGTTCGGGTTTTGATCAACAACAAGCCTTCAACGATCATTGCAACAAGTGTGGCCGACGCTTTGAAGCAGATTCCTGCGGATATGATCAAGTCAGTTGAGGTGATCACCTCTCCCTCGGCACGTTACGATGCGGAGGGTTCGGCTGGTATTATCAATATTATTACGAAGAAAAGCACGATCCAGGGCGGAACGTTGAATCTGGATACGGGTATTGGTAACAGAGGATCTAATCTGGGTTTGAGAGGTAATTACCGTGTAGGCAAAATGGGTTTCAGTTTGGGTGGATTCGGCCGTTTCAATTACAATATGCCGGGACGTTCAGAAAACCTGCAAACAGGTAAAATAGATGCATTCACAATCCGCCAAACCAGCGTTTCTGATAACAAAATGGCATTCGGGTCGTACAACTTCGGTTGGGATTATGAGATTGATACAAAAAGCTCATTGTCTGCCGGTGTACGTTATGGAATGCGTAACCAGAGAAACTCTCAGGAATTGACAACCATCAGAACAACGGACGGTGTAACAACAAACGGTTTCCGCGATGTAAACTCCAAAGACCTTTCAGGAACATGGGATGTGAATCTGGATTACATCAGAACATTGAGCAAACCAAATGAAGAATTGAGTATCTCCGGTCAGTATAGCCGCAACAACCGGACGAATGATTACGACGCCAACATTTTTGCACAGACTACTGCGCAGCAAATGCAGTCACTGGGTGTAGAAACAAATGATAACAATAGCCACAACCAGGAGAGCA
>DASYHR010000775.1:0-7632 GCA_035998385.1 Dyadobacter sp.
AGGCAAGAGCTAAAATCAGGGAAACTGACAGGAGATACTTTTTCATTTTACAAGGTGGTTTGTGTAAGTATAATTTAACTTGCGGCGAAATTAGAATGAAATAATCAGATAGCCTAAGATGAATAGAAACAGTTTGCTGTCCCTGCTGGATGCATATACGACAAATGATAATGAAGAAGCAAAGATGCAGTCGGAGATGAAAACTTTTGTGGCTGAACACGAAGATTGCTTTGAACGTACCCTAGCTGTTGGCCACGTTACGGCTTCGGGATGGGTCATATCCGAAGACAGAAAGTCTGTATTGCTGATGCACCACAGAAAGTTGGACCGCTGGTTTCAGCCGGGCGGGCACTGCGATGGCGATCCTGATGTACTTTCAGTGGCCCGTAAAGAAATTGAAGAGGAGACAGGTCTGGTCAATTGCAGAACCGAAGGTGATGGCATTTTTGACGTGGATATCCATTTGATTCCTGCCAACCACAAAGATGCCGTGCATTACCATTATGATGTACGCTTTCTTTTTATTGCCGATGGAGACGAGCCGTTGGTCATCAATTCGGAATCCCGCGATTTACAATGGGTGCCCATCAGTAAAATTGAAGAATATAATAACTCCGAATCCATTGTCAGGATGGCAAGGAAAATTATTTCCTGATAAAACGGATACTGCGTTCCTGTCCGTTTGTCTGTAGTTTCAGGAGGTATAATCCGGTGGGCAAATGGGCAGGTACAATCGTGGTTTTTTCAGTAAGCGAAACCGTGCTTTTGTGTAGGACCGCTCCGTTCTGATTGTACACCTCCATAATTGTATTTTTACCTCTGAGCGAAACGGGAATCGTCAGCGTGATATCTCCTTCGGACGGATTTGGATATAACACAATACCACCCAGCAGCGCTCCTTCCGTTGCCAGGGGTGTCAATTCCTCCCGGATAATTTGTTCAGCTTTCGATAGTCGGGGAGTACCATATCCCAGGATGTTGTCAGGTTTGGCAGACTGATGACCCGATTTTTGTAATACCTGAATCACTTGCTGAGCGGTAAGTTGGGGATAAGCCTGCCACAAAATAGCACTGAGACCTGCTATCAAAGGAGCAGCGAAAGAGGTTCCGCTACCCGACGTAACACTTCCCAGGCTGTTGCCGACTATTGCTCCCGCACCTACAGCAGAGACGTTAGGTTTTTGTTGATTGAGTGCATTGGGACCGACGGAGGTACTGGAATACGGACTCAGATCATAAGTCGTGCCTCCCACAGTCAGGACAGAATCCACATCTGCAGGAGAAGCCAGCCCTGCACTGCCTTCGTTACCGGCGGCATTCACTACCAGCATACCCGTTCGTGTTGCATACCGGGCAGCTCTGCTGATGATGGTCGTTTTCCCGTCCATTTGTGCCCGCGTATAATTGTACGCGGGCGTATTGAACTCGCCTGCAAATGTCCGGTAGCCAAGCGACGAATTTAAGATGTCAGCTCCCAGGCTGTCTGCCCGCTCAGCAGCCATCAGCCAGGTAATTTCTTCATAAGGTGATTCGTCAGCGTCATTTTCAGTACGATAAAGTGCAAAGGACGCTTTGAAGGCAACTCCGATCATCGATGAGGGTAAATAGGCTGCAATGGTTGACAGTACTTTTAATCCGTGCTCTGACGAGCCACCATCATTATATACATTTCCATCCCGCGACACGAAATCATGCGAATCCACAAGCCTGTTTTCATCAAATACAGGCTTCAAAAAATTGACCTTATCGCCATTGGAAAAGCCATTGTCCAGTACAGCGATCAGCATATTTTGCCCATGGAAACCTTGGTCGTGCAATACACTGGTTTCCATCAAATCAAGCTGAGCCGCCATTTTGCCATATTCCAGTTCAGCAGTACCAAGTTTATCAGTAACCGCCTCAGTACGTAAGATACCCGGCGATGCGGTTGTGATATTGGCGACAGGAAGATTGAGTTCAATGCCTTTGTAGGTGGGTAATGATTTAATTTGATCCAGTTGGGCGTTAGATGCTTCAACCAGAGCACCATTGAACCATCGGGAGGTATAGATCACTTTTGCGCCAGTTTGTTTAACAGCGTTTATGTATGCAGGATTAACCGGAAGATCCATGACTGTCACCGGGATCCTCTGCTTTGTTCGCCTTGCGACCGAGCGCCCGGAAAGAAATGCTGTTGGATTTTCAATTGAAAAAGGAGAATTGGTTTTATCTTTAAAAAGAACCAGATACCTGGGATTGGTTTGGGCAGAGGAGCCTGTTGAAAGGCAGGCAATCAATATAAATGAAAATAATATAGTTCTGATCATAACGTGTTGAGTTCCTGAATTACTGCTTTTTCCTCATGTCCGGAAACTATTGTGCCCGCACAGCCAGGAGTGTAGCAATATTTAATTTCCATTTTTTCTGTAGCTACCAGGCCTATTCCGGCAGCATATATTTCAATATACTTATTTTTTGACAGAAGTGTTGAATCCTGTTGCCGGATGATTGTTACCGTGTTAGGAAAGTAGTGTGATCCGACCTGTTTGGGTTTACCTTTGTCTATACAGTAAAATGTTTTCTCGCCCTCATCATTAAAGCTGTTCCCGTTCCAATACATGCCATCAGATAAGGGGAAATACATTTTTACAATGGTTTTTCCATTTTCCAGAGCGAATGCGTTGCCAGAGGTAAGCCACACTGCACCTGCCGAATCGGCATGCCAATCCGTATGTTCGGTTTTGCTGCTGTAGCTGACTCTGTATGCTTTTTCCTGATTCGTGATATCAAATCTGTCGCCAATTACAGAGCGAATCCGGAAACTACTTGTTTGGGGAGAGTCTGTGGGGGTATAAATGGTTTTGGTGACTGCATACTGCGCTACACTTCCCGATTGAACCGGGAAGTAGTCGTAGTCGGATATACTTTCACCCGCAGAATTTTCCCTGCATCCCGATACAAAAAGGACGAGAACAAAGACCAGGAGACCTTTCCGCTTATCGAATATCATCGTATAGCTCAGATTAACATTCTTCAGACTTGAACGGTAGATATCGCTTTCTTTCCACCCAAATATTTACATTCCAAAAGGGAATCTATGCCCGAATAAGGAACGATCGATTTCAGATATCCGTAATTATCTGCCAGAGGAACGGTCCGGTTATTGTCGCCCATTGATATGTCAATATCATTCATTCCAAACTGACACGGATGCTCATAACCGGCTGCGTGGGTGAGTTCAATGATTTCTTTGGAAAAAGTCATTAAGTAATTCCGGAACCTTGCACTTTTCAGCGCCGGATCAATGCCCGCCTCCAGCCATTTGTTGTTGGTGGCTATACCCGTCGGGCAGCGGTTGGTGTGGCATGTTTGCGCTTGTATACATCCTATAGCCATCATTGCTTCGCGCGCCACGTTGATCACATCGGCACCCATGGAAAAAGCCATAACTGCCTGAGCTGGTAAACCCAGTTTTCCGGAAGCGATAAAAGTGATTTTGTCTGTCAGGTTACGCTTTTGAAATATTTTGTAAACAGTACTGAAAGCAAAAACCAGTGGAAGAGAAACGTGGTCTGCGAAAGATGGAGGCGCGGCACCGGTACCACCTTCACCGCCATCAATGGTAATGAAGTCGGGACCTTTTCCTGTTTCTACCATAATGTCTGCGAGTTCTTCCCACATATCTGTTTTACCAACTGCCGATTTGATGCCGACAGGTAACCCGGTTGCAGCAGCCATTTGTTCAATAAAGTCAACCATACCTCTTACACCCGAAAAAGCACTGTGATAGGGTGGGGATACAATGTCCCTTCCCATAGGTACCTGTCTTATTTCAGCAATTTCTTCGGTGATTTTACTAGCTGGAAGTACGCCACCTTTGCCCGGCTTGGCACCTTGGGACAATTTCAGCTCAATCAGTCGCACAAAGGGTTTGGATTCCGTCATCCTGACCAGCTTTTCCATTACGAAATTCCCGTCATCATCGCGTACTCCGAAATAAGAAGTTCCCATATTAAAAACCACATCTGCTCCGTACTGGTGGTAAGGCGAAAGCCCTCCTTCTCCTGTATTGTGGTAATTGCCGAATTCATACGATCCCTTGTTTAGTGATTCAATGGCTCTTGCAGACAATGATCCGAAGCTCATCGCGCTCACGTTAATGACTGAACGAGGACGGTAAGCACGCTTCCGGTTGTGGTATTCGCCAATCACCTTGGCACTCGGAATTGTGTAGTGATCAGGATCCTTTGCATTGATGACATGATGAGGATGTGAAGCAGGCAACTGGTAGGGAAGCATGGCTGGCTTGATAAGCACGTAACCCGGCTCAAACATATCCTGATCCGTACCAAATCCCTGGTAATTATTTTCTTTTTTGGATGAAGCATAAATCCAGGAACGTTGTCTGCGGTTGAATGGCAGCTCCTCCCGGTTATTGGCAACGATATACTGGCGTAGTTCCGGGCCAATCTTTTCGATCATATATCGAAAGTGCCCTACCAAAGGAAAATTATGCTGAATGGTGTGTTTTTTCTGAAATATGTCCCGGAGTGCGATGGCGAGCAACAGGACGATTACATAAACCCAGACCGGGATATGGGAAAGAAACTGAAAAAAGGATTCCATTATTTTTAACGAGTTCAGAATACAGTATGATGAATCCGTCAAGATAATAAAGTTTAATCATATTATCCTGACGGACCCTTTATACTATACTTCTTCCCAGGTCGTCACTTTTGCAAGATCGTTCCAGTAGCCGGGATACGATTTTACAACCACTCCCGGTTCTTCGATCAGTATCGGATGTAACATACCTACCGGTGCGAAAGCCATCGCCATGCGGTGGTCGTCGTACGTATGAATTGAAGGAGTTGTTTCAGGGAAATCGGCAATGCGAGAAACTCGGTACAGATGATTCGTTTCAATTTCTTTCAGCTCAGCACCCAGTTTTTGTAACTCCTGTTGTAGTGCCAGTACGCGGTCAGTTTCCTTTATTTTGAGACTCTCAATGCCTGTCAGAGACAAAGGAATGTTCTTCATTGCACAGCAAACGGCGACGGTTTGCGCAAGGTCAGGACAATCTGTAAAATCCCAGCCAATTGACGGTGAAGGTGCGATTTTGCGCAGCAATACACCTCGTTCAGTGAAAATACTCTCCACACCCAAATGGCTCATGATTTCTGCAATCGCACTATCTCCCTGCAAAGAATCCTCTTTCAGTCCAAGCAATTCTACTTCAGCATTTTCTGCCAGAGCGACAATGCTGTACCAGTAACTCGCTCCCGACCAGTCTGACTCGATTGCGTAAGGTGTTGCTTTGTATTGAGATGCAGGCACCTGAAGTACATTGGTATGCCAGTCAGCCTGATAATCCACGCCGAATGCAGCCATCTGCTTCAACGTCATTTCAATATATGGCCGTGATCCTACTTCACCTTCTAGTTTAATGGTAATCCCTTCAGGCAAAGAAGGCGCGATCAGGAGTAGTGCGGATATATACTGACTACTCACATTGCCGCGTATGCTTACGGTATTTTGTCCTGAATATTTAAATCCATTCAGCAGCAGCGGAGGATAACCTTCTACTTCTTCATATTGAATATCCGCGCCAAGTATCCTTAACGCATCTACCAAAATTCCAATCGGGCGCTCGCACATTCTGGGTGTACCTGTCATCCGTTTTTTCTGATTGGTAACGGCAAAGTAGGCAGTCAGGAAACGCATGGTGGTTCCTGCGTCAATGACGTCTGCGGTTTCTTCGTCAGAAGCCAGTAAGCGCAACATCGTTTGTGAATCACGTGCCTCAGAAATATTCGATAGTTCAGAAGTAAAGCCAGTCAGTGCATTGATAATCAGTGCTCTGTTACACTCGCTTTTTGACGCAGCAAGTTTAATTTCTGTAGCGATGGGATTCTGAGGCGGATGAACAAGAATAGATTTCACTTTATAAAATAACAGGTTATTGGAGCAAAATATGAACTAAATGTTTGACTAGGCTTGGAGTGATGAAGTGTTTCAGGCGCGCTTGTCAGTACGTTTCCAATACTTTCAGCTTATTCCTGTTGTTAATTTTGAGAGATGAAAATGATAGCTTGTAGCAAACCGCACCCGTAGCGATAAAAGCGCCACCCACGATCAGTGCAGATCCGTCTGTGGTAAAACGTTTGTTGTCCACACCTTTGTTGAAAAAATCAGCTCCCATGTAAATCAATCCTGCGAACGGGAGCAGGTAAGCTGCCTGAGTTACAAAAGGAATGCGTTTTGACACTTTCAGCAAACGAATGTCTTTCAGCAGAACTTCCTGATAATCCATTCTTTTCATCACTTCATTCACAGTTCCGATCGTGAAAGACGAGTCGGTAACACCTGTGATAAGTTCATTGAAACGGATCGTTTCATTTTTCAATCTGAACTTCATATTGTCTCCCGGGAAAAACCGGTAACGATGAAATCCGCCCAGGGCAGGGGAAGCATCCAGCACAATATATTTTTGACCCGGAGTTGCAATTACCTTATTGTAACTGTTTTGTTTAAGAAAAATCTCCTCACTGGAAAGTGTTTTTTGTGGATCATATTGATCCTGTGCCGAAGCTGTGAAATTTCCGACGGCCAGTAAGAATAGTATAGTAAGATATTTTTTCATGTAAAAAAGGAATGGTCCAAAGATAGACAATCATTCCCTTAAAACGGGTAAACTGAGTGCAATGTTGCTTTGAAGTGTACTATTGCTGCTCATCAATTTCACTCTCCTCTTTTGGGACTTTGACCGACACACCGCCTGAAATGACCATTTTCATGACGTCCGTGGCGCTCGTATCCAAAAGCGTCAGATTCTCCACCGGTACAATAAATAACTCGCCGGACAGAGAGTAGGACAGCGGCATATAGACCGCAACATGGTCAGTAATATTGAGATGGCTTAGATCCGTTTGGGTTATAAAACCAATTTTTTTGATGCCTGTATCCTTATACATGGTAACGAGAACCGGCTGGTTGAATTTCTTCTTGTCACCCACAAAAGCAAGAATCAGATCTTTAATAGAATAATAGATCAGGCTCACCAGCGGAATTCTGCGCATGAGACTTTCTGCCAGCCTCAGAACCGATTGGGGAACAAAGGTGGAGAAAAAGAATCCGAGTAGTATAATGCCACTGATGATGATCAGCCCGCCCAGGCCAGGCAGGTATACATCCTTTCTTCCCGAGATGGGAACATTGATCGGGATAATGTTATCCAGAAACTCAATTCCGGTCCAGATGATGAGGGCTGTTGCGTATAAAGGAGCCACCAAAACAAGTCCTCTGACAAAATAGCTGAGGATTCGTTTTAAAAAGCTGTTTCTTGCATCCATGTATATTTGAGCTAATAAAGACATTGGCAGAGCAATGCGTCTCTTTCCGGCACAAATTTTCATTTATTTCATCATTATACGTGCATTTGCCTTCAAAAGATTGCCTGTAGCCGTTTTGCTATTATTGAAATGGCAAAATATTGGACGATGTCGATGGAATATGGATATTTGCACCCGTCGAGGCCGACAGGCATTCAGTCACACAGTTTTCGACGCAACAGTATTGTACATTTTAAGTCGCATATGTATCAGGCAGGTTATTTAAAGCATTTTACTGAGGAAGTATTTTTAGCTATTGGTT
>DASYHR010000789.1:0-1661 GCA_035998385.1 Dyadobacter sp.
TCGGCTCCGGACTTGTAAGTGCGGTAGGGCTGCTTTTCATCAGCAATTGCGCTCATTACCCCTTCAGACGGAAAAGATCGTATATCAACCACAGAATTGGCCTGGCACCAGTAATCGCCCATATGCCCTTCCATAATCTGGAACTCCTGTGACAACATCCACGTCCGCCAGTATTCTGCTCCGGCGGGTCCGGTGGAATGATAGAGTATACCTGTATCCTTTAACTTGTTCACACGCGGTTCGTATTTCTGCTTACCCCATTTGAACTGAAGTTTGAGATGATAATTCTCAAAATCCTGCTTTGTAAAAACGCAACCATACATTTCTCCACTTACCCTAAGCACCAATCCACCCGGTTCGTCAATTACAGAAAATACGCCAGACGGATCTTTATCGTAACCTACCGGAGCGAGTTCTTTCCCGTCCACACTTTTCGGTATATTTCCATTGTAGTTGTTCTGATGTTTGTAGCTGAGATAGGTTTGCCACTGCGACATATCTTTGTCTAACAACGAAACCCATTGTCCACAGACAGGTAACGAAAACAGCACCGAGAGTACAAGACAAAAGGTTATTGGAGTAAAACGTTTGATCATGTGAATTTAGTTAACTGCTATGACTCGTCGGATTGGTACAAAATTAGATATGTCCACATTGAAGTTTATTGTACAAATCCATTAATAACCGGTAGATTTATTGAAATTTCAAAACCCATGAAACGTTACACGCTCCATACGCCTTTCAGCATTTACCATTTTGAAACCGATGAATGGGCACATGCTGTTCACAAGCATACGTATTATGAAATTATCTTCATTCTGAAAGGGCGCGGCCAGCATTTTATCAATGGCAACGGATACCCATATGCCGAAGGAGATATATTTTTACTAGGTCCTGAAGATTTCCATTATTTTACAATAGAAGAGCTGACTGAGTTTTGTTTCGTTCGTTTCAACGAATCCATTCACAAACAATCCACGCATGAGAAAGAGCAACCCTGGCAATCGGTCGTTACAATGCTGCTGGGCACGTCGTCGCAAAGCCGGGGGTCTATTGTGATTGATAAGGACGAAAAGTTAAAATTGCATCAGCTACTGGCGGTGCTCGAATCCGAGTCGGCCAATGACCAGTCTGCGCATTATGAGCTGATCAGGGACAGTATTATGCGCATTATGCTGGTCATACTGGCGAGGAATTTGTTCAATGATATCCCGGCAAAACCGGTTTACAAACACTCGGTGGAGGCCATTCTTTTATATATCAAACAGCACATTTACAAACCTGAATTACTCAGTATTGAACATCTGGCACATACCTTCCATTACTCCCCGGCCTACATCAGTTTGTTTTTCAAAGCCCAGACAGGCGAGCCGCTTAAACAGTATATCATCCGGCACAGGATCAAGCTCATCGAAGCACGGCTGTTGTACAGTCAACATACACTGACGGAAATCGCCGACGAATTTGGCTATACCGATGAAAGCCATCTTTGTAAACAATTTCGAAAATACAACGGAAATACACCCTCGGCTTTCAGGAAAAGAATTTGATGGCGACTAAACGCTTACACGGTGTTCTCACAACCGACAAGATGACCCGTATAGAGGAACGGTATGTAGAAATCTTTAATTTATAAAAGCTAACTCGTTGCGATGACTACA
>DASYHR010000811.1:0-4730 GCA_035998385.1 Dyadobacter sp.
CTTCACTTGATCGAGTATTTGCGTTAGCCCTAATGCTTCAATATCCTGACCATCATTGAGCAAAAGCAGTCTGTAGTTTTTTGCAGGGTTGTACGATGGCGGAAGTATAGTAGTTAAAATAACATCGCGCTCCAGATGCCCGGAATAAAGTGATGATGTAGATTGCTGATGCGTTTTCAAACCGATGTCTCTGGACTGAATAAAATACAAAAAGAGAACAAAGTAAGGCAAACCATTCTTTTGTTGAACACATTTGCATCTAATATTTTCTTTTGTATATTTCAAAAGTTAACCCGTAAAATCGCCTGGTACATTGGAAGAGAAACATATTAAATACTATTCGCATCATCTGGGACGGGATATTGACATGCTGGTTTACGGCGATTGGGGATATCCGATTTTGTTGTTTCCCACTACATTGGGGAAGTATTACCAGGCCAAAGATATGGGGCTGATCGAATCTGTGCGAGGACAGGTTGAGTCGGGAAAATACAAAATATATTGTATTGACTCCGTAGATGCTGATTCCTGGTATGCCAAACACCTCAATCCGGAATACCGGGTACTCAACCACACCGTGTACGACCGTTTTTTGATCAACGAGTTGATTCCTTACATCAAACATGAATGCAACGTAGAAAAGATAGGCGTTGCTGGTTGCAGTTTCGGTGGATTCCATTCTGCGAACCTGGCATTCCGCCATCCTTCTCTGGTCGCATACATGATAAGCATGAGCGGAGCTTTTGATATCCGTAGCTTCATGGATGGCTACTATAGCGATCAGGTGTACTTCAATAACCCTGTCGACTATATGCCTAACGAACAAGGCTGGAGATACGGGCATATGCAGATCGTTCTGGGAACGTCCGACTGGGATATATGCCTCGAGAGTAATCTCAAAATGTCAGATATACTCAATAGAAACGGTGTAGATCACTGGCTGGACGTGCGCGGCTGGGAAAAACACGACTGGCCTTTATGGAATAAGATGTTTCCTGACTATCTATCCCGAATCATGTAGCTTAAAATAAATCTCTGGATTACTTTTCATTCAACACAAATAATTAAACCTGATTATGAAGAAAATTGGAATTCTCTTTGGAATGGAGAACACGTTTCCGCAAGCTTTCATTGACCGTGTCAACAGCAAAGGAGAAAAAGATATTATTGCAGAAACAGTGCGGATTGATAAGGTTGTGCAGGGTGACTTGTCGGAATATGCAGTGATTATTGATCGTATATCTCAGGATGTTCCGTTTTATCGGGCGTTTTTAAAGAATGCTGCTCTGAGCGGGACCGCCGTCATCAACAACCCATTCTGGTGGAGTGCTGATGAAAAGTTCTTCAATAATGCTTTGGCGGAAAAAATTGGCGTTCCGGTTCCAAAAACTGTGCTCCTTCCATCCAAAGAACGCCCGGAGAATACGACTGAAACATCGTTCCGTAACCTTGCCTTTCCTTTGGCCTGGGAGGAAATGTTTGAGTACGTAGGCTTCCCTGCCTACATGAAACCGCATGACGGAGGCGGCTGGAAAAGCGTCTACAAAGTACATAACGTGCAGGATCTGTGGAACAAACATGAAGAAACGGGTCACCTGATCATGATGCTGCAGGAAGAAATTGAGTTTGATGATTATGTAAGATGTTATTGTATCGGGCAAAAAGATGTCCTGATTATGCCTTACGAACCACGCAACCCGCATCATCTTCGCTATGCAGCTGAACTAAAAGCCACAGGTGAGGAAAGAGAAAAGCTGTTGGCTACTATCAAGGATTATGTATTAAGACTGAATATTGCTTTAGGTTACGATTTCAATACAGTTGAATTTGCTGTACGTAACGGCGTGCCTATAGCGATCGATTTCTGCAATCCTGCCCCGGACGCGGATGTTTACTCAGTAGGGCATGAAAACTTTGAATGGGTAGTAGAGGCTGCTGCCAACATGGCTATTGAAAGGGCAAAAAATCACAAGGAAGGACAAACCAACCTTACATGGGGAACATTCATCCAGAATGCTGTAGGTGGAATTAGCAATAACGTTCCGGATGCCGTTGCTCAGGAAGTTGCAACTGCTTCACCCAAAACGGCCCTGAACAAAACGCCGGCTAAAGCTGCTCCTAAAAAGAAGATAGAGAATCCACTCGTGAAGGATGATGCCGCAGCAAAACCAGCTGTCAAAAAAACAATAACTAAAAAACCAACACAGGCCAAATTACCTGAGGTAGCACCTGCAGCACCTGTCAAAAAAAGCGCCGGTAAAAAATCCTGATATCAACAACTAACAGCAGTAAGCTAAACACATGGCCATGTTCACCCTCGGTATTGAAGAGGAATTTCAAACAATTGATCCGGTTACACGCAATCTGCGATCCCACATGTCCAAACTTGTTGAGGACGGGAAGATCACACTGAAGGAACGTGTAAAGGCAGAAATGCACCAGGCTGTAGTGGAAGTAGGAACCAATATCTGCCACAATATTCAGGAAGCGCGTGAAGAGGTAACTTACCTGCGCAAAATGATTCTTGATCTGGCCGATAAGCAGAACCTGCAGGTTGCAGCGGCCGGTACACATCCCTTTGCCGACTGGGTAGAACAGCTCATTACACCCGATCCCCGGTATGATGAGATTATTGACGAGATGCGGGATGTTGCCAGGGGCAATCTTATCTTCGGCTTACACGTACATGTGGGGATCGAAAACAGGAATGAAGGCATTGAAATCATGAATGCTGTAAGGTATTTCTTACCGCATATCTATGCTTTGTCTACGAATTCTCCCTTCTGGTGCGGTCGTAATACCGGTTTTAAGTCATACAGGTCCAAGGTATTTGACAAATTTCCGAGAACCGGTATTCCTGACTTTTTTTCCAGTGCCGCGGAATATGACGAGTACGTGAACCTGTTGATCAAAACCAAATGCATTGACAACGGAAAGAAAATATGGTGGGATATCAGAGTGCATCCATTTTTTAATACCATTGAATTCAGGATGTGCGATGTGCCTATGCGCACCGACGAAACAATCTGTCTCGCCGCGATTATGCAGGCGCTGGTTGCCAAAATTCACAAACTTCATCGAATGAATCTCAGCTTTCGTCCCTATCACCGGATGCTGATTAATGAAAATAAATGGCGAGCCGCCCGATACGGCATCCATGGAAAACTAATTGATTTCGGAAAACAGGAAGAGGTTGAATACCGTATTCTGGCAGGGGAGCTGTTGGAATTTATTGATGACGTAGTGGACGAGCTTGGGAGCCGTAAAGAGATCGAATATATCCATCAGATCATGGATATGGGTACAGGAGCTGACAGGCAACTCGCCGTTTTCGAACAAACCGGAGATATGAATGCGGTTGTTGACTACATCGTTTCTGAAACGAAAATAGGCATATCCTGATGAACGAACCGTCCTTGCGCAAATGACCTGAGCGGGACGGTTTGTAATACTTTTTGTACTTTTGCCAATTGTACGCGCGTAGAAATGAGCCGCGAAGATTTGAATCGCAGCTGAGATACAGGCGTTTTTGAAAAATTGTCGCACAGAAAACATCAGCAATGAATATGGAAAACAGACATTTCAGAATCGCAATTCTGGATATGTATAATGGTTTTGAGAATGAGGGGATGCGTTGTATTAAAAAAATCATCGACGCATTTAGTGAAAATGAGAGTATAGAAATAAGTTACGAGGTATTTGATGTACGCGGCAAACTAGAAATCCCGTCCATGGATTTCGATGCGTATATATCAACCGGTGGTCCTGGAAACCCCGCTCCCGTCGGAGAGCCCTGGGAGAGAAAATACTTTAAGTTTCTCGACGGCATTTTCCAGTTCAATGGCAACAGACATAACAAGAGTAAAAAACATCTGTTTCTGATTTGTCATTCTTTTCAGATGGCTTGTATACATTGGCAACTTGCGAAAGTGAGCAAACGAAGAAAAACTTCATTTGGCACCTTCCCTGTTCACAAAACATCTTTTGGCAGGAAAGATACACTGCTAGCGGGATTGGCGGATCCGTTCTGGATTGTAGATTCCAGGGATTTCCAGGTGACGCAACCCAACCAGATGGCGCTGGACTTTAATAAATCCAGGATACTTTGTCTTGAAAAAATAAGACCTCATGTGCAACTCGAACGGGCAGTTATGGCCATTCGATTCTCTAATGAAATTGTCGGAACCCAATTTCACCCGGAAGCAGATGCAGAAGGTATGTTACGTTACTTCCTGCGCGAAGAGAAGAAAACAGCAATCATAGCCAATCACGGCGAGCAAAAGTACAACGACATGATTGAGCATCTGAACGATCCTGATAAGATTATGCTGACCGAATCGGTTATGATTCCGACATTTTTAAGAAATGCGTTGTTAAAAAACAGAAGTATCGATTCGGTATCTGTCTGATTATATAATTTCATCAATCTGAGCTGACGTATGCATACACAAGCACGCGAAGAATTTAACAATGCTTTTTCGACAGAAAAATACGACCAGTTCATCAAGTCTATTCAAACGGATTTTCCTGATCAACTTGATTTTCGTATAGCTGAAACTCCGGTATTTATACCCTCTGAACTGAAAGCGAAACTGTTGGAAGCATGTGAAGAGACTATAGATACGATTGTAACACCCGAATTCAAAAACAAAACGGATCGGGCTGTACCTGAAGGTCAGCTTGTTCCAAACGAAAACGAACATACATCGTTCCTTGCTATTGACTTTGCG
>DASYHR010000816.1:0-1619 GCA_035998385.1 Dyadobacter sp.
GAGTCGTGGAAAGAGAAAGCAGTGCCTGTGGGAGGAAACTTATATAACCTTGGACCTCACTTACTGGATCAGGCGCTGGTTTTATTTGGCGAACCCAAAACCGTTACTGCAGATGTTCGTTCTGTACGTCCGGGAAGTGAAATTGATGACTATTTCGATATTCGCTTAGGCTATGATGACAAACTGGTGATCGTAAAATCCAGCCTGATGGTCTATGAAAATTTCAACAGATACAATCTGCATGGGACAAAAGGATCTTTCATCAAAGGCGGACTGGATCCTCAGGAAGAAACGCTTCGCAAGAATGTGCTTCCAAATGAACAATCCTTGGGACGTGAACCGGAAAATCGTTGGGGAAAATTATACAGTGAAGACTTCACCGGTATCATTGAAAGTGAGGTTGGTGACTATGCTCCCTTCTATCAAAATGTTTACGATGCCATCGTAAACGGAGCGGAGCTAGCTGTGAAAACTGAGGAGATACTAAGAACCTGTCGGGTTATTGATCTGGCTTTTGAAAGTAGCAACAAAAAGGCGGTGATGACATACTAATCAGCGTCGAAATCCCGACCCGAAACGGCAGACCATGGAAACTATTTCCTGGTCTGCCGTTTTTTCGTATATAGTTTTCCGTCATGAGTATAAACGTTTAGTTGAACTATATAACATTTCTTACATTTTAATAAAATATTGCCTTTATCGTATATTAAATAAATCCTATATACGTAAATTTACAGCCCAATTCTGCCGATACTGATTTATCTCAGAGTCTGATCACCGATTATATCAATAAAACAATTCCGGAGACATCATTCTCCGAAAATAACTATTGTACTTCATCAATATGAAAACTAAAGCAATCTTGCTGGGTAGCTTTATGGCTATACAGTCTGTAAGCAGTTTCTCGCAAACACCAGACGCAAATCCTGCGCACAATAACAAGGGTAAAATATTTGTCTCCTGGGGTTGGAACCGGGGCGTCTACACCAAATCCAACATCAACTTTAAAGGAGAAGATTACGACTTCAAGTTAAAGAGTGTAGTTGCCAAAGATCGCCAATCTCCGTTTACAGGAGCCTATTTCAATCCTACGAAAATAACAATTCCTCAGTATAACTTCAGAATTGGATATTTCTTCAATCCTAAATACAGCGTATCCTTCGGTTTCGATCATATGAAATATGTGATGAAGCAAAACCAGACCGTCAAGATAAGTGGCAAGATAGCGCCGGGAGCAAATGTAAATCACGAAGGTGTTTATAACGACGATGACATACAACTGACCGAAGACTTTCTTCAGTTTGAGCATACAGACGGGTTGAATTATCTGAACTTCGAATTGAGAAGAATGGACAACATTCTGGATCAGAGAATACTTGGAGTCAAAAATATTGACGTAAATTTCATTGAGGGAGTTGGAGCTGGCGTGATGTTTCCGAAGTCGAATGTGCAGTTGATGAATTACGAACGGAATGATCAATGGCATGTGGCAGGATATGGAGTCAATCTAGTAGCCGGACTAAACGTCACGTTTTTCAAACACTTCTTTATTCAGGGCGAGGTGAAAGGTGGCTACATCAACATGCCTGATATTCTGACAACCAACTTTAAGAGCGACC
>DASYHR010000834.1:0-16262 GCA_035998385.1 Dyadobacter sp.
CGCCACTTTTACGGTAAAAATCATCAATGGTAAACAGGTCCGGCTGATCAGCTGCTGTGATCGGAACATTGAACTCTAACTGCTGAATGTCAAGAATAAGCTTAACAAGCTGATCCTGATATTCATTTTTGAAGGGAATTATGTCAATCATACTATTTACGACAATACTGCGGTAACAAACCAGAATGCTATTTAAAACAAAAGTGCCAGGTCGCAAAACCTGACACTTTGTACATTTTATGATTGGATTGGCTATACGCCAACGATCGACTTCGAGTTAAACCAACATGCTCATCGGCTCTTCCAACAGTTTTTTTACTGTGTTCAGGAACTGGGCAGCAAGTGCGCCGTCCACTACACGGTGGTCAGCTGAAAGTGTTACTTTCATGATATTGGTTGGATATACTGTTCCATCCTCTTTGAAAGCTGCTACTTTTTTGATTCCACCAATAGCCAGGATACATGAATCCGGCGGATTGATAATCGCGGTGAATTCATCAACACCAAACATACCCAAGTTTGAGATAGAGAATGTATTTCCTTCCCAATCCTTCGGCTGTAGTTTTTTGTCTTTGGCTTTGCCGGCAAGATCTTTCACTTCACCAGAAATGGTTGATAAAGTTTTCTTGTCAGCGTCACGGATTACAGGAACAAGAAGACCCTCTTCTACTGCAACAGCAACACCAATATTTACATAATTGTATTTTCTGATCTTATCTCCCAACCATGCAGAGTTGACGGCAGGGTGTTGTTTCAAGGCAACAGCGCAAGCTTTGATCACCATATCGTTGAAAGAGATTTTCGCAGGACTTACGTCGTTCAATTGAGGACGAAGTGCCATTGCTTTGTCCATCACGATTTCCATGGTCACATAGAAATGCGGTGCAGTGAACAAGCTGTCGCTCAAGCGGCGTGCAATTGTTTTGCGCATTTGTGATACCGGAGTATCCGTGAAGTCGCCTGAAGCCGGAGCAGCAGCTTGTGGCTGTTCTGCTTTCGCTGGTGCAACTTCTGCTATAGCAGGTGCTTCCGCAGATTTTGCAGCAGGTTTGAAATCATCCACGTCACGTTTCACAATACGGCCGTTGTCTCCGCTACCAGCTACTTCGTTCAGGTTAATTCCTTTGTCTTCAGCAAGACGTTTTGCAAGAGGAGAAGCCTTAATTCTGTCACCTGAATCAGCAACAGAAACAGTTTTTTCTTCCTTCGCAGCTTCCTCTTTCGGAGCTTCCGGTGCAGCCGATTCAGCAGGAGCTTCACCGTTTTCACGGGCAAGTAATCCCTCCACGTTCGCGCCTTCTTCGCCTATCACAGCGATAATCCCGTCTACAGGCACAGCTTCGCCTTCCTTGATGCCAACGTAAAGAAGTGTTCCGTCTTCGTATGCTTCCAGTTCCATGGTAGCCTTGTCGGTTTCCACTTCCGCCAGAATATCTCCTGACTTCACCTTGTCGCCCACTTTTTTCTGCCACGAAACCAAAGTTCCTTCTTCCATGGTATCGCTCATTTTAGGCATGCGAACCACAGCTGCATTAATTTTCTCTGTTGAAGCAGCAGGTTTTGCTGCAGGCTTGTCCGGAGTTGCAGTTTCTACAGCCGGAGCAGCTTCCTGTTTTGCAGGTGCTTCCGCTTCTTTGCTGCTTCCATTATCACTTCCGCCTTCCAACAATGATTTATAGTCTTCTCCGTCGTTTCCAACCACAGCCATTACCCCGTCGATGGGTACAGCATCACCTTTTTGTACACCTATGTATAGAAGCGTACCGTCATAATAAGATTCAAGATCCATTGTAGCCTTGTCCGTTTCGACTTCCGCTATAACTTCTCCGGATTTGATTTTATCACCAACTTTTTTGTGCCATTCTGCGATAACACCTTCTTCCATGGTGTCGCTCATCTTGGGCATACGGATTACTTCTGCCATATCGCTTATTAAGGTATTTTAGTTTCTTAGTCTAAAAATAAGATTTCAATCAAAATTACAACAAAAGGCTCATTTGACACTTGCTTTTGGTATTAATTCTGAAAACCGGACTTTCCGGGAAAGCTGAAAAATAGTATTAAAGTTCAAAGACAATGCAGAAGTTGCTTGTAAAGCAAGCTTTTACATTGTTTTCGATTATACAGAATCTAGTTGATCTTCAACACGGCCATGAATGCTTCCTGAGGGATTTCTACGTTACCTACTTGTCTCATACGCTTCTTACCCTTTTTCTGCTTTTCAAGAAGCTTACGTTTACGGGAAATATCACCTCCGTAACACTTCGCCAAAACGTCCTTACGCATGGCCTTTACCGTTTCACGGGCAATGATTTTTTGTCCGATAGCAGCCTGAATCGCAATTTCAAACATTTGACGCGGGATCAGCTCACGTAATTTCTCACAAAGCTTTTTACCCCATTCATAGGATTTCGATCTGTGAACAATGGCAGAAAGTGCATCCACCGCTTCACCGTTCAACATCACGTCCAATTTCACCATGTCCGATTCCTGATAGCCTGCCAGGTCATAATCCAAAGAGGCATATCCTTTGGAAATCGTTTTAAGTTTGTCGAAAAAGTCAAATACAACTTCTGCAAGCGGCATTTGAAACTGTAATTCCACACGCTCAGACGTCAGATACACCTGGTTTTTCAGAATACCTCTTTTGTCCATACAAAGGTTCAGGATAGGACCAATGTAGTCGGACTTCGTGATGATCTGCGCGTTGATAAAAGGTTCTTCTATCGACTTAATATGATTCGGCTCCGGCATCTCTGACGGTGCGCTGATATTTAAAAGCTGGTCTTTTGTATTGGTAATGCGGAACTGTACCGACGGAACCGTCGTGATTACGGTCATATCGAACTCGCGCTCCAGCCTTTCCTGTACAATCTCCATGTGCAACATGCCGAGGAATCCGCAACGGAAACCAAATCCAAGTGCAGCCGATGTCTCAGGTTCCCACACAAGTGCTGCATCATTCAGCTGTAGTTTTTCCATCGCTTCGCGAAGCTCCTCAAACTCGGTCGTATCTACAGGATAAATCCCGGCAAATACCATCGGTTTCACTTCAGAGAATCCAACGATAGCTTCGGTGGCAGGGCGGTTGATGTGTGTGAACGTATCACCCACTTTTACTTCCTTCGCTACTTTGATACCGGAAATGAGGTAACCTACGTCCCCACATTCCACTACTTGTTTCGGAATCTGGGATAATCCCAGCGTTCCGATTTCGTCCGCTATATATTCCTTGCCGGTAGCCATGAACTTCACACGGTCACCTTTACGGATGCTTCCGTTTTTAACACGGAAAATAACTTCTATACCTCTGTATGAATTAAAAACGGAGTCAAAGATCAATGCCTGTAGCGGTCCTTCGGGATCACCTTTCGGAGCAGGGATTCTTTCAATGATAGCGTCCAGGATTTCCTTGATACCGATACCCTCCTTGCCGCTTGCAGGGATAATATCTTCACGGTTGCAATCCAGCAGGTCCACCATCTCATCCTTAATTTCTTCAGGACGGGCTCCCGGCAAATCTACTTTGTTCAATACCGGAATAATCACCAGGTCATGGTTGATCGCCAGGTACAGGTTGGAGATAGTTTGCGCCTCTGTTCCCTGAGATGCATCAACAAGCAAAAGTGCGCCTTCGCAAGCCGCAATCGAACGGGAAACCTCGTAAGAAAAATCGACGTGGCCCGGCGTGTCAATCAGGTTCAGTGTATATTCTTCTCCCTCATAAACGTAGGTCATTTGGATAGCGTGGCTTTTGATCGTAATCCCGCGTTCGCGTTCGAGATCCATATTATCCAAAAGCTGAGCCTGCATTTCACGCTGGGTTACCGTTTTGGTAAATTCCAGTAGCCTGTCGGCCAACGTACTTTTCCCATGATCAATATGGGCGATGATACAAAAATTCCGGATTTTCTTCATGTAGTAAATAAAGCGGACAACCTGCTGTAGGTTATCGTAATATGAATCACAAAATTACGAGCCTGCCTGTGATTTTTACAGATTGGAGAATTTATTTATTTTCTGACTTACAGGAAAATGAAACCTTTTCGCTGTTTTTGGTACTCAAAAGATAATTTCTCCAGATTACTGTAAGAAGAGCAGAGGCGGGTAAGGTAGGATGTGGATCCTGTTAAAGTATTGTTTTAGAGTAGGTTAAATATATAAAAGAAAAACACGCAGGTTTCAAAATGAACCCGCGTGTCAAATTACACTTCATCAACAAACTAAAAACCAAATAAAACTACTACGAAAATATTCGCTTGTCAAGTTTTTTTTGCTGTAGGAGGGGGATTCGAACCACCCACGGTGAGGTTAGCTACGGTACAAATACTGATTTGGTGGTCCACCCCAGTCGACTTGCGTCGGCATTATACCGCGTTTATCCCTTGATCACCACCCCCGAGACAGGAGGGCATGGCTGCCAATTTCATCACCCTACAATGTGATAGGTATCAAAAAGATTTGTTCGTGTCTCTGCAATTCCGAACTCTTACTTGACAATGCAAAACTAATCTGTCTGGATTTAATTATAAAATATTTTCATAAATATTTCGTAAAATTTATCATTTTGCCATAAATTGAGATCATAAATTGCGAAACGTCTAACATTTTACAAAAAAATGAATAAATATTCAGATATTGATAGTACCGACCTCCGTATTCTGTCCTTACTGATAGAGAACGCTGCTTTGCCCTACACCGAGATCGGAAAACGCGTGTTTGTATCAGGAGGTACTGTACACGTCAGGATGAAGAAGCTGGAGCAGATGGGCATCGTAAAAGGATCTCAGCTGATTATTGATCCGGTGAGGCTCGGCTGGGACATCAGTGCATTCCTGGGCATCTATCTGGAAAAAAGTTCGTTGTATGAGCAGGTTGCCGCGGAGCTGGAAGGTATTCCGGAAGTGGTTAATATCCATTACACAACGGGTATATATAGTATATTCATCAAAATCGTTTGTCGGGATACCAATCACCTGCGCGAGATCCTGCACGACAAGATTCAAAAAGTGAACGGTATTCAGCGTACCGAAACGTTTATTTCACTGGAAGAACGTATCAACAGATCTATTCCTCTCGCAGAAAGTTAAGCGATCCGTACAATCTGAAAATGAACATTGACAATTTCTGGCAAAAAATTTACCTTTGTATTGTATATATAAAAAACTTATATATATTTGTGTATGACTAACGGGAATTATGGAGAATAGTGCAACAAGTAACGAATATGTAAGAGGTACGCTTAAAACAATCGTACTGAATTTGCTGGCCGAGCACGATCGTATGTATGGCTATGAAATCACGCAGGAAGTGAAAGACCGTACCGGTGGGGCAATTGCACTCACGTTTGGCGCCTTGTATCCTGTATTACATAAGCTGGAGCAGGAAGGCTTGTTGATCACGGAATCGGTAGAGGTGGATGGACGGTTGAGGAAATATTATTCATTGACCCAACCTGGTAGCGAAGCAGCGAAGAACAAGACGAACGACCTGGAACGTTTCCTGGATGCCGTGCGCTTGTTACTGGCACCGAGAGGGCTTGCAACTGAGTAAATGAGGTTAATCCATGGCACATATTTAAAACAGAAGATCCGATGAAACGCCTCCAAGAAAATAGAATCGGGCAATTAGCCAAATATCTGCAGGGAAGTAAACTGGATCCGGAATTGTATTCTGAGATACTGGATCACCTTGCCTGTGAAGTAGAAGAAAAACTTTGGGATGGAAGTTCATTTGAGCAGGCCTATAACAAGATTCTGGAAACGGCCGACCTTCAAACACTTCACCATTTGAGTGTTGATCATAAAAATCTGTTAGCCATGGAAAATTCATTAGACGACATCGTTTTCGAAAACCGAAACAAACAGTATGGCGCGTACGTGCTGCGTAAAGGTTACGGACAAACAATGCAGAAGTCAGTTTTGATGGGGGTTACGCTGTTTTTGCTGATGGTATTGCTTCCCAACTTGTATGCGACTCTGGTTCCGGAAAAGAAACCCGAAGACATTGCCTTTGTGGTTGAGTTTAAAAAAGTAGATATCCGGCCAGACAAGGCACCTTTGCTTGAACCTTTGAAAGAGGCTCCGAAGCCTGTAGAGAAACTGGTGAAAAGTGTAATACCAACGGTGGTGCCTGATGAGCAGGTAGATGTTGAATATACGCCGCCGGCAATAGAAGACCTTGAAACTGCCAGACCTGCCGGTATTTCGCAGGATGGTTTGATGGATACAGATATAATCACAGCGCCAGCCCTCACGGTAACTGCTCCAAATGGTGCCGCTGCAGAAGTGGCTCCCGAAAAAGAGAAGGAATATCTTGTAGTGGATCAGAAGCCGGAGTATATGGGAGGAAATGCGGCAATGGGAGAATTTTTGCAAAAACATCTGAGATATCCTTCGCGAGCTGTGCAGGCCGGGGTAGAAGGAAGAGTGTTTCTGGAATTTACGGTTGGTAATGACGGGAAGATTGAAAATGTGAAAACCATCAAAGGAATAGGTTTCGGCTGTGATGAAGAGGCTGAACGCGTAGTGAAACTGATGCCGGACTGGAAGCCAGGAAAACAAGCCGGTACACCGGTGCGTGTAAGGTTTACACTGCCTATTGTATTTAAAATGAATTGATTAAGGGTGTGATTTGTAGGATGTGTTGAATAGTTATTTTAGAAATTCCTCGTTATAGCGGGGAATTTTCTGTTTTTTTGTACTTTGAAAACCATCAAAATGGAGTTTTTATCTATGACAATAAATCAGAATTAATGTACGCGATTGTTGATATTGAGACAACAGGAGGAGGAGGAGATGCGCGTATCACTGAAATTGCTGTTTTCCGTCACAACGGGCAGCAGGTGGTGGATGTTTTTCATTCACTTGTTAATCCGGAAATGTACATACCCCCGTTTATTACCCGTCTCACCGGCATAGACAATGAGATGGTCAAGGATTCTCCCACCTTTTATGATATCCAGGATTCGGTGCGGGCCATCACGAAAGATGCGTGGTTTGTTGCACACAATGCGAAGTTCGATTACGGCTTTATCAAACGGGAATTTGCTGCACTTGAGGAATATTTTCAACGGGATTTGTTGTGTACAGTACAGCTGAGCCGCAAAATTTTCCCTGGCTACAAATCCTACAGCCTTGGGAATATCTGTGAAAGTTTGGCTATATCGCTGGAAAACAGGCACCGAGCACATGGAGATGCAGCGGCAACCGTGATCCTTTTTGAGATGCTGATGAAGAACGATTTGCAGGGATTGATCCCCTTCGACGCATCGGCATTACTCATCGGTAACGTATAACCTTCGTAGGAACGATTGTTTTAATGGCAGCAACATCATTAACTTAATCGTTCTTATACTATGAAGGCATTCCTCACATACATGTTCATCTTTTTTGTAGCCATTGGGCTTACAAGCTGTGATGTTATCGGTGGTATTTTTAAAGGCGGAGTCTGGGTCGGTGTGATCCTTGTGGTTGCAGTGATTGCGATCGTAATATGGGCCCTGTCGCGCGTGTTTGGAGGCGGAAACCGAAGTTAGCAACAGCATTTTTTATAGATCGTGGGACAGAGTAAATCGCTTCCTGTCCCATTTTTTATGCCCTGCAAAGAGCGATAAAAGAAACCTTGAAAATTTCACACATTCGTTAGGTTATCAAAATTCTCCGTATCATCTTTGCATTCCAAAACAGGGGGGATTAGCTCAGTTGGCTAGAGTGCTTGCATGGCATGCAAGAGGTCATGGGTTCGAATCCCATATTCTCCACTTGATTGTTAACCACTTACATTGATTTGTAGGTGGTTTTTTTTATGCCGGAAAAATCTGACAACGCGATCCTGGGCAATACGTTCTTCTTCTCAGGGTTTACTCATGTTCTCTCTGACTTAGTCTTTGCTGTGCAATTGCTACTGCTTTATGTAATTTTTCGCGGAGTAGGTGCTGAGGAGGCAATGCGGTTAAATAATCAGCTACCCGAATATTGCTTTTATCCAGTTGTAGCAACTCGACATGTTATTCGTTTTTGCCGGTGCAAAGTACCAGCCCGATCGGTGTATTTTCACCTTCAACCTGCTCATACTTTTCCAGATACCGCAGATACAATTCCATTTGCCCTTTAAATCCAGCCTCGAATTCTCCGATTTTCAGCTCAATGGCTATCAGGCATTTTAATCTTCTGTGATAAAAAAGCAGGTCAATATAATAATCCCGGTTGTCGATCGTGATTCTTTTTTGTCTGGCCAGAAAAGCAAAATCGGTGCCCATTTCGGTAATGAAACGTTGTAGCTCTACTATGATGCTAGTTTCCAGATCCTTTTCAGAATAGGTATCTGCCAGACCTAGAAAATCCAGAAAGTAAGGATCTCTGAAAACCAAATCACGACTTATTTTCTGTTCGGTTTTCAGTAGTTCAAGATCATTAATTATTGTCTGTTCCGGCCTTTTGCTGATGGCAGTGCGCTCATAGAGCATGGATTGTATCCTTTCTCGGAAAGTGCGTACGCTCCATTTTTCATGAATACACATTTGGACGTAAAATTCTCTTTTCAGGGAATCTGTAATAGGAATAATTACAAGAATATGTGTCTATGTCAATTGTCGTATCAGTGATACGACAATCTGTTCATCAGGGAAAACAGATACAAACTGCACCATTCGGCGCAAATTTTTTTCCGAAAAGGAATCGCCGTATTCTACTACTAAAAGCCTGGGTAGTGTTGATACTATTTGTTTGCCATATTCAGCACGCTTTTCCTGCAATGCCTCTTGATTGATTTTCTTCTCTATTTGCCAATATAGCATACTCCATCGTAGCATTAACCGCCACAGCCACATTCTGCCTGCCTTGCTCGATAAGCTGTTTTACCTCTGAGGTAACAAGTTGTAAACTAGAATTTTCCGGAACCATAAGCTACGCCAACTGGAAGGCCATTTTTAATTTTTTAATTGCAATTATTTATAGACTGGTACTGGTAAAAGTAAAAAAGACGCAATTATAACAGTTCAGTTGTTGGTTTGTATTTTTTACAAATGCTTCCGTGATATCAATGTTGAAGGAATGGGCAGTACAAGAACTGCAATTCCCACCCGCAACCCACCGACTATCTCCCCCAAACCCTATCTTTGTAATCTACTCAACCTAAACCTATAGATGATGGAAGCAGAGAGCATCAGGGATATTTTTTACAACCATAAGGGGAATCTGATTCATAAGTGGGATCACTATTTTGATATCTATGAGAAGTACTTTGCCTCGTACCGTGGCAAGGTGATCAATATCCTGGAAATTGGTATATCTCACGGCGGATCGCTTCAGCTTTGGAAAAAATACTTTGGTGAGCATGTGCATATTTATGCCATAGACATCAACCCGGATTGTAAAAAGCTGGAAGAGGCGAACACGACCATATTCATAGGTTCGCAGGAGGACAAGGTGTTTCTACAGCATGTAGCAGACCAGATTCCGATCGTGGATTTTATCATTGATGACGGAGGACATACGATGGAACAGCAGCTCATTTCGTTTGAGATGTTGTTTATGAAGGTGAAAGAGGGGGGAGCCTATATTGTCGAGGATACGCACACGTCCTACTGGGATCAGTTTCACGGCGGACTGAGGCATCCGGGCAGCTTCATTGAAAAATCAAAAGGGTTTGTAGATTCGCTTTATGATCACCACGTGATGGATAAGAGCCAGATCAGAATTGATGATATCACGCAGCATATCAACGGCATTGCCTTCTATGACTCTATCGTGGTTTTTGAAAAGCAGCTCAGAAAACAACCTTTTCACAAGCAGATCGGGAAGAAGACCATTACGCCCTATGTATCCACCAGTGAGAAACAGCCCGAAAAGGAAACATTTCTTTCTTCGCTGAAATCGATGTTTGTCCCAAAGAAAGACGTTATTCATCCGTTTGATGCCAACGACGGAGGCATCGACGAGATCAAATAAGGATTAGCATTTTCTTTACGAGCCTGAAACACAAAAGGACCACCTCGCGGCGGTCCTTTTTCAAAATAAAGCAACAAGAATCTCTTAATAAGAACCAAGGTAGGCTGAGCCGGTCTTTCCTGTAAGAGTTGCTCCTTTGATCACTTCTTTAGTTTTCCAGTTGATCACGTATAGTTTACCTGGTTGTCCGGTTGGTGTCAATGGAACGTAAGCATAATCGCCGTTCACTGCGATGTTCTGATACTGACCGAAATCTAAACCTGCTTCGTAGTCATTTGCAATTTTGGTTGCCGTTTTAGCATTCAGGTCAATAAGAGCTACATAACCACCTTCTCCGGCGATATCATATAGAACCACACCAATTCCATCAGCTACGTATCTCCATGCCTTTATCGTGGTACCTGTAACGCTTAGCGCCTGATCCAGGTTGAAGTGGTAGCTTGGATCGTAGTCGTTAGTAGCTTTGCTGATACGCAGAATGTCTTTTCCACCGGTAGCGGTTGCCTGGTATACATGGCCATCTGCACCTACGTACTGAGTCATCGTACGGTAAGAGTGGTTGTTGGTTTTAGACAGTGTTGAATAGATCACCTTAGGATTAGCCAAAGATGGGTAATCTACTACCAATGTAACAGTACCGATAGCACGGTTAGCGTTGTCAGCAGTCCAAACAGCAACACCGCTTGCATTGTAAGTTTTTTTTGTAGGATCAACTTTGCTCACATTACAACCAATGAAAATCTTGTTCTTAGCTTCGTTCAAGACAGGAACGTCAATACGTCCTACAGAATATCCCTGCGCTTCGATGTCAGCCGGGAAAGGAAAATCAAACACAGTTGAGTTTTCTACTTTCGGATCTTTTAGGTCTATAACAGCAATTCTTACCTGACCTCTTACAGCTTTAAATACTTCGTTGGGTGCTACACCATCAAAAATAGTTGTGCTACCTGTAAGGTGTACACCAATTCCTATATCTTCAGCAGCTTTTGTCCAACGGGGAGACGTCCCGATCATATCTGACAGGTCCAGCTCATGGCCTGTATCCTGGAAGTCTTTTGCACCTTTCACAGCGTATTTGTTGAATACACCGCCATCTTCTCCTGTATACTGGATGTTGTAAAGTTCAGTACCGTTCTCAGATGCCTGTACACGCGCTGTACGTGCTGATCTCAATGGAAAGCCGTTGTCGTAGACATTCACTGAGAAGTTAGGATCAATCGCCTGTGCATGCGTAATCGCATAAGCCATAGTTCCTCCATTTCCAGCAGTACCAGCTGCATCAGGAATCGCCGCAGTAAGGGAGATAAATTCTCTTCCTTCTGCAGGATTTTCGGTTCCCGGATTTGGATTGTCATTGTCGTCGTTACAACCGGTTAACGTACCGGCAATAAGAGCTGCGCAAAGAAACGCTGATTTGAAAAATATTCTTTTCATAGTTAGACGTAGGTTTTATAAAAATTTACTTAAAGTATAATTGAGTTTGAAAGAAATTGCCCGGCCGGGTTTCTGCACACCGAAGTTGTCATACATCTCCGCGTTCAGGATATTTTTCACATCGACACTCGCTACCAGTTTGCCATTGGGGAAGCGGTAACTTGCACCCATGTCGTGGTAGAACTGCGTAGGGGTGGTGAACCACGGGGAGTCCAGCCATACGGTACGGAAGGGGGCTACGTAGCCGGTGTTGTAATAGATATTGAGAATCGAGTTTTTCTGAAACTTGTCATTCATACGGTACTGCACACTGCCGTTCATGGTAAAGAAAGGCTCATTGGGCAATTGCAAGTTGTAGAGATCGTGTGGTTGGCCATTCTCATCTGTCTCCTGCTTGAAAAGGGAATTGAATTTGGAGAAATTGAAAAGTGCATTCAGCCGGTTGTTGTAGATATAGGTAACCTCTGCTTCATATCCACGTGACTGTGTTTTATTCAGATTGACATATTTCGTCACTTCTATATCCGCATCACTCTCTCTGCCTGGAATTACCTGATCTTCGACCGCACGTAAAGTGATTTTATTAAACCCGTTTCTCCAGAAAGTATTGGCATATACTGTAAACTTATGTTTGCCTGTACTGTTTGAGGCATAGCGGAAACCTACGTTGTAATTGACGTTTTTCTCAGGGATCAAATCAGGGGCTTCCAGAATGTTGTTTTCAGGATCTCCGAACAATTGGTTTTCCGTTGCAGCTACATAGGAGTTTTCGGTTGAGCCGATGATATATAGTTTTGTAATGACATTGTAGGATGCCGTTGCTCCGTAACCTTTGTTGCGGTTCACCATGGTATTGCGCACCCTGTTTACCGTAGTAACTCCATCGGCGGTAACTAATTCAGGCCGCGTTTGCACGGTTCTGTTATTGGTTAGCTTTCCGAGGATATTGGTTTTGAGTTTGTCATTGAACAGCTGCGCTTCATAGTTAGCTGCAAAGATGTTGTTCGTGATATCGCTGATCGTTACCATGTTCTGGTCCACAGGTACCAGTAGGTTTCTGTCATCACGGGAGGTCGTTTCTAGTTTGTGGTTAACAGATACCCGGTGGCCCGGGAAAAGGGTATAAGCCACGTTGGAGCGCATATTGGTAATCTGTCTGTTCACCTCGGTGATACTCTTAGGTCCTTGTTGGCCCATTCCCGGCGTAGGCGGAACGGGAATCGCCACTCCGTTTCTGATCAGCATCCGGGGGTTGCCATCCCAGTTGTATACCTGACCTACCGTGTCTGTCACAAATGTGCTGCGGTAGCTGCGTACAGCATTGACGTTAAGCGCGAGTCCTTTGACAAAAATATTATTCTTGTTGTAATTCAGACTAACCACATGTGCCTTGTACTCCGCCACACGGCCTACGTACGGTCTCGCCATGGTGGTACCGTGAGGAACTTCCTGATAGGTATCCGAAATATTGTAACCAAGAAAGAACTGATCAGCCCATTTAACATTGGTATATCCCAGCTCAAACCGGCCACCGATAGTCCGGTAGTCATTATTGAATCTTTTGGCTCGGTAGTAGCGCTCCAACCGGCGGTCGGGATGTACGAATTTGGAAAACTTGCCCCATGTTTCGTAGCTGTTGTCGGTCTTGGTGTAAAAGCCCGAAGCTCTCGCCGTAAGCCCGCTTTCTTTATTTCTGTATATACCCGATATGTCAGACTGAAATGTGTTAAATGATCCGTAAGAAGCGGCAGCAGTAATGTTATTTTGAGATGCATCCTTTTTCAGGATCACATTGATCGCACCCCCGACATAGTCACCGGTGAGGTGAGAAGGCAGCACACCTTTGTATACTTCAATCCGTTCGATCATAGCCGGCGGAATGTTGTTAAGGTTGAAAGAGGATCCGTAAGTAGAAATTTCTATACCGTCCAGAAACAAACCCACTGCACTTCCCGACATCCCATTCAAATTATATTCGACCCGCGAACCCACGCCGCCATTCTGGCGAACGCGTACACCTACTGATCTGTCAAGCAGTTCGTTGGTTGTCAGGTTTCTGAGTGAGGCTTCTTTGGTTTCGATGATACTTACCGCGAAACCTTGCGTTTCAAGCTCTTTTTTCTCGGTTTTCCCTGTCACTTGTACTTCCTGAAGGTCATTGGCATCTTTCAGTTTTACTGAGATAGAATGGGTTTGATCCGCCTTCTGAACATGTATCCGGGATTCGTGCCGATGGATTTCAAGTGAAGAAACGATTAATGTATGATGACCGAAGGGTACATTTTTGATTTCATAACGACCCGCTTCGTCTGTAGTAGCAGCTTGTGAGCCTTTGGCAACATGGATTGTAGCGAAGCTTACGGGCTTATTTCCATCGGAAGTAATGCGACCACGAACGGTGGCATTTTGTGCAAACGTGACTGAAACTGATATCAGCGTCAGCAATAAAGTAAAGAGTAGTCTCATATACTGAAACAGACGAGGAGCTTGTATTTAGTTAGATGGTAGCGGTAATGTCTTCAGCCCGGTCGTGCTAAAATCGATTCAATTTTAATTTAGACCTAGACTAAATAATTAACGGTCGCAAAGATAGAATATAACTTTTACGCGAAGAAGATAGCTTTGAAAATTAGTGTAAAATCGTAGATTATTGCAAAATCGGACTTGATTTGACTGAAATAAGCGGTTTTTTAGGCCAGCGACTTGGGCTTTTATGCCATAAATATGATCCAACTGTCGCAGCGTTTCAATAGAGACAAAGTGGTAGTAATTTGATTACGAATGATATACGTTTTGAAGCTTCGATATATATAAAGAAGTAACCGATTTTGAGAATTAGGGCTCTTATTAATTGTATTTATTATATACCAAAATCGGCTTGTATTCTAGTTAGGATAGGTTCAAACAGACAAAAAATGGCGGTGCAATCTTCCTTTCTAAACGTTGAGCTTTTTTTCGATTTCAATTTTTTGAGAGCTTGAATTACATCTGTAACCCGTTGCGCTGTGAAAGTGTAGCGGGAATGATCCGCCAGGAAACGCCGTATTGATCTACCAGCCAGCCACCGGTATCGTAGCGGCCATTTTTACCCAGCTTTTCCCAGTAGTGGTTTATCTCTTCCTGTGTTTCACACTCGATGATGAAAGAGTTGCCGGGCGTAAAGTCGATCTTGTCACCTCTGTTATTGCTCGTCGCGTTGAATATAAAATCATGGATTTTGAACTGGGCGAAGAGCAGGGTATTTTCCGGCAACTGAGCATCGGCGGGATAAGGAGCTTCCAGCAATATTCTTGGTTTAGGGAAGACGGATGAATAAAATTCAATTGCACTTTTTACCTGCAACATTTTAGCATCAGAGAATAACAGGGTAGGCACAATCTTCTGCGTGGAACGGATGGGATCAATATCCAGCTGCCAGGCAACACCGAAGCGGTCAGTGATGAATGCATATTTTGATGTCCATTCGTACTTTCCCAAAGGCATCATGATCATGCCGTTTTCAGACAAGACTTTGTACAACCTTTCAATTTCCTCATCGCTGCCGCAATAGACGAAATAGGATACGGCTGGTCCGGGCTGGTGGTGATTCCCGCCGTTCAGAAACGTAAATTTCGTTCCTTCGATAGCTAAACTGATTGCAGCAGGGGTTTGTTCCAGTAATTCCGTGTTCTGAAAAACAGATTGATAGAAAGCGACGGCATCGCTCGCCTGGTTATCAAACATGATGCATGGATAGATGTGATTGATCATGGGGGTTGGTATCAGGCTGTCTGCTTGTTCCGGACTTTGTTTTATTTTGAGATGTCAGTTGCAAAGCAATGAAACGAAGATAATGGTGGTCTCCCACGATGCGTATTTTTTGAAAGACGTAGGCGTAGAGCGAAATATAGAATTAGGCTGAAGAATGTAGTCAGAACAGGAATGAATTTCCTGTTCTGACTGAAATCTATAACATGGAGTGCAAACCGATCGAATTGCCTTCGGTATCTGAAGCGATCCCGCAAAATCCAAAATCACCAATATCCATTTTTGGGGTAATTATTTTACCGCCTGCCGCTTCCACGCGGGCCAGCTCCACAGCACAGTCTTCACATACGAAATAGATGAGCGTGCCTTTTGCGCAGGGAGCTCCCATGTCGTCTTTCACCAAACATCCCGATGCACCCGGACCATTTTCATCACCGGGGAAGGCCATCATTTTTCCTGTCGTACCGTCAGGATTGGGAAGTTCAGTAAGCGACACACCTAATACTGTCTCATAAAATTTTTGGGCTCTTTCCATGTCTGTTACATAGATTTCAAACCAGCCGATCGGATTTTGTGCTGCCATACGTGTTTCGGGAATGTTTAAGTTGGTGGTCAGTAAATTTTCTAAAATTTATCCGATCTTGCAATCAATCAGCGTATTATGTTTTTGTTGAAGGTGAGTGACAAAACCGAAATTGAAACAGGTTGAAATTGATTTGTAATATAAATTCTACTAATATACTACGATTTAATCCCTTTTTTATAGTGGATTATAACGATAGTATCAGCTATTTTACAGTGAATGATGCAAATAATATCTTGTAAATTAACCCGCTGTGTTGTTTCTTTGCCCGCAGTTAACCGGAAATGACGAATGTCATAAAAATGGCTTTGGCATATTTCGGTTGCAGTAATAAATTTATTGATTGTCAGACGAATAAAACAGTGAGAATTCTACCTTGTCTTATTTAATGTGCCGTTTCTGAACACAGATGCGGCTTTTTTATGTTCATAGGTTGTAATTCGAATTTGTCAGTATGAGAATGACGTGAATTGCTTTTTTTAGAACCTGGTATTGCACCTAATTTTACTTTACTGAAATAATTTATGGCAGATAACTTATTCGATTTT
>DASYHR010000950.1:0-2238 GCA_035998385.1 Dyadobacter sp.
GCCTTCGCAGTCGTTGCGTCTCCGGGAGGTTCCTGTTCAATCGCTTTCGTCACCCTCTCAATCATACTTTCGAGTGATTCGTCGGGGAGAAAATCCATGGGTTCTTTAAAATGAACGGTCAGTTTGGTATTACGTTTTTTGAAACGTAATCCTTTCTTGTCAAACGCGCGCCGGAAACCGTTGATCACAACCGGGATAACAATCGGTTGGTGGTCTTTGATCAGGTGCGCTGTACCTTTTCTGATGGGAGCGTATGGCTTGGTGGTGCCTTGTGGAAAACTTACTACCCAGCCATGGTCCAGGCCCATACCGATTTTATCCTGAGCAGAGTTGTCGAGTTGTCGTTTCACATTTTCGCCATTGGCTCTCCAGGACCGTTCAATGGTGATAGCTCCTCCGATGCTGAATAATTTCGGGAGTATCCCTTCCTTCATGGTTTCTGAGGCAGCTACATAATAGCAGCGTGCTCTGGGGGAAAACAAATAAAACGGCGGCGAGATGGTGTCCTTATAGCCCCATTTGGCAGCACAAAAAATATGGTAGAAAGCGATTACATCGGCAAAGTAGGTTTGGTGGTTGGAGAGGAACAATACACCGTTGTCCGGTAGATTCAGAAGCTGGTCGGCACCTTTAATCTGAATTTTGTTCACTGCCGTATACCGGTAATAGGTAAACCAGCCAATAATAAAAATGAAGAAGCGTTTGATGGCAAGATAATTACCAAACGGGTCTTTTTCGAAGAGACCAAAAAAATCAAATCTGATCAGCCAGCGGGGAAGTAAACTGAATGTGGTTTTCTTTTTGTTCATAATCTCTTCAAATACCTCTCGGGTATCATTCAGTCAGGAAACAGGTTCATAACGAGCGAAGGTAATAAATAATAATGTTCTGATCTTTAATCCAAATAAAGAGTTACCCCTCTATTTGGATGACGTATATGAATAAGCTCTTGGCATGATTCTTTGAGAATCGCTTCAGACTTGTTTAATTTGGCAAAACTTACAAGCAACACACCACCTAATACTAATATGAAAAGGAAAGTACAGTTACAGCTTCTGAGCGGCATTTTAGCTGTTGGCATGCTATCGGGTTGCTCAAAAAATCCCGTGACGGGAAAGAAGGAAATCATTTTAATGTCGAAGGAAAAGGAACTGGCTATAGGAGCAGAATCTCATCCTGCTGTGGTAGCTTCAATGGGTTTGTATGATGATAAAAACCTGCAGGCTTTTATCAATGAAAAAGGTAATGCGATGGGTAAGATTTCGCATCGTCCTGAACTCGATTACAAATTCTATATTGTAGATTCTCCAGTTGTGAATGCATTCGCCGTTCCGGGCGGCTATGTGTATTTTACACGTGGCATTATGGCGCATTTTAACAATGAAGCTGAGTTCGCAGGTGTATTGGGTCATGAGATCGGGCACGTTACAGCACGCCATTCCGCACGTCAGCAAACCTCTCAGCTTATAGGTCAGGGTGTGCTGATGGCCGGTATGGTACTTTCTCCGCAAATCAGAAGCATGGGTGATCAGGCAGCTCAGGCCGTTCAGGCGCTTTTCCTGAGTTATAGCCGTGACCATGAAACGGAATCAGATAAAATCGGTGTGGGTTATTCCAGTAAGATCGGATATGACGCGCATGAAATGGCAGACTTTTTTGGTACTTTGAAAAGAATCAGTGCGAAAAGCGGACAGAGTATCCCAACTTTCCAGTCGACTCACCCTGATCCGGGCGATCGTCAGAAAAAAGTTGAAGCTCTTGCTACAGAATACCAAAAAGCAACGCCGGGCAACTATGCCATTAACCGTGATCAATATCTGAAAAGAATAGACGGTATTATTTATGGTGAAGATCCGAAGCAGGGTTTCGTGGAGAACAACCAGTTCTATCACCCTGATTTGAAATTGCAATTTCCTGTTCCTTCAGGCTGGCAGTATGAAAACACACCGGCACAATTCCAGATGGCTGCCAAGGATGGTAAATCCATGATGTTGTTCACGATGGCAGAAGGAAAGTCGTTGGATGAGGCTGCTCAGACTGTTATCAAAAATTACAATCTGCAGGTAGCTGAAAATAACAAAGTCACTATCAATGGTAACCAGGCTATTGCTTTGATTTCCACCCAGGCTGCCCAACAAGGACAGCAGCAAACGGCGGAAACAACTACCAAAGTAGCATCATGGCTGATTCAGTACGGCGGTAATATTTATGCGCTACATGGAGTAGCTACGGCTGCGA
>DASYHR010000954.1:0-1698 GCA_035998385.1 Dyadobacter sp.
CCATACGTATTTATGCATATTGATCAGCCGTTGATCAGTAGTAATCGTTGTCTTTGTCAAAATCTGACCCACCGTCAAAGGATCCAAAATCATCTTCTTCTTCAAGGCGCATGCTTTTCACGGCTTTTTTGATCAGGCTTATTTGCCCGGTATGGTATACATCATGCTGGATTACACCGTGTATCAAAGTATAGTAAGAATAATCCCGGCCCGGAACAAATTCTTCGAGGAATGCATCACTTTCTATTTTTTCGAGCTCTGAAACCAATTCTTCCTGAGAAAGACTCAGTTCCATCTGTATCGCTTCCCATTCAAATTCGTCGACGATCGGGAATTTCTTCCAGTCTTTGTCTTTGGTCTGAATGTCAAACTCAGCATCGCCCTGTAGTTTACGAACCGCAAAAATTCGCCACGTCGTCATGTGATAAACAATCTCAGCGATAGAATGCGTATTGCTGCTCAGCCTGGCTTCAGCCACTTTCGGGGATACATCCCTTAGAGCCTCTACCACCGACGGTCCATACCATGCTTCTTCGCTTTCGTATGTATCGTTGAGTACATCTATGATCCTTAAAATTTCTTCTTTTGCCTCCATATTGTTAATGCTGTACGGGGTGTCCGTTATGCTTTTCTAAAACAGAATGTTGTATATTAAAACTTTACGAGCTTCTCAATTTTTGCAATAGTACTACGTCTTTTACAAATTGCCTTGTCAATACCCCATTTTTTTTCAGACACTACATTCAAAATGAGCTTCCGGGTATGGCGTTTGCCTGTCAGGTGTCAGTTCTGTATTAAGTTTAGTCCATCGCTTTCCAACCAATTTAACAATCCTTTGGTCATTTAATATAAATCTAAAAATGTGGAGAAATGCCCGTGGATAAAATCTTCAATTTCAAATTTCGTTTCATTAACGTATTAAATTCAAAACCAGAAATGTTCAAGATAACCTCACTTATCGTCGTGATGGCTTTGCTGGGATTAACCTCCTGCACCAAAGATCCCATCAGTGATCTGACTTCTGAAGAGTCACTCGTATATGTTACAAACAGGGATACGCAGGCAGATTACAAGCAGTATAAAACTTTCAGTATCGTTGACTCCGTGCTTGTAGTTGAAAACAACCGTACCGGTACTGCTTTGCAGGAGATCGACATAGCCGTATTAAACCGGATCATTAATAATATGAAGGATCTGGGTTATGTATTGGTTACTCCAGCACAAAAGCCGGACGTCGGGATCAATGTAGCCTGGATCACAAACTCCCAGATAAACGTAGCAAGTATGCCACTCTACTATGGCAACTACTGGGGTGGAATGGGCGGCTACGGCTGGGGTTACCCGAGCTATTACCAATATTACGAAACCAGCGAAAGCTACTGGCACATTTCCATGGTCGATTTCAAAAACCCGAATACGGTTGACAAAACTTACAAGGTGGTTTGGGACGCACAAATCCGGGGTTCTGAAATTGGGAACCGCAATTTGGCCAACACCATGATTGATGCTATTTACACTCAGTCGGCTTACTTAAAAAAATAAAAATCCATGAAAAAAATATTTTTTGCCCTGCTGCTGATTTCATTCTCTCCAGCAGTGAAGGCACAGGAAGCACCAAGGCTCTACACCTTGCCATCTCCTTTTGAACGGTATACCCACTTTTTGGTGACCGGCAGAATTGCCGGTGCAGTTCCGATG
>DASYHR010001011.1:0-2086 GCA_035998385.1 Dyadobacter sp.
CTATTCAATCTGATCAAAGGAGACAGCAAACAAACAGCAAGGGTAAAAGAACTGCTGGAGATTTCAAGCCGTATTGCATTGTTTGCCCATCAGACAATGAAATTACACCAGACCGTGGGAGCTGATGCGGCCAGGAATTTAATTCATGATGGAGAGGGCATCAGGCTCAATCAATTGCTGATGAACAAGATTGCCGAGATAGACCGCTATGAAAATCTGAATCTGGAAAATCGTCGCAAATTGGTTCTTAGCACACACAGAGACACCACTCGTGCGATAACAGGTACAACCATTGCCGGCTTTCTGCTTACTATTGCAGCATTCATGTTTATGGTCCGCGAGCAGCGCCGCCAGCGGCTCTTGCAGCTTGAACTGAACAAAAAAGAGGCTGTTCTTAAACAGTATGTTGAGGCAATACCTGACGGAATCATGGTTTTGAATTCAAACAGGGAAATCAGGCTGCTAAACCAGTCTGGAAGAGAGATGCTTGGATTGAAAGATGAAGTAGTGCCTGATTTGCAAACCCTTTCACGCCATGTACATTATACCTATTGGGACAATGATGATAAAGTGATACAACCTGAAGACCTGCCGGTTGCGAAGGCATTAAAGGGATACAAAAATACAGGTAACAAATTAAATGTTCTGCTTGACGGAAACGTCAAGAACCTGGAATCCAATGTGAGTCCGGTGTATGAAGAAAGCGGGGAGATAGGTAGTTCGATAACTGTTTTCAGAGATATTACGGAACGGGTCAATTACCAGACTATGCTGGAAAATGCCCGTATACTTGCTGAAAAATCGCTGCGTGTAAAGGATGTATTCCTGTCCAACGTGAGTCATGAGATTCGTACTCCGCTGAACGCCATCATTGGCTTTACCAATCTGCTGGAAGGTGAATTGAAAGATCACAAGAGTCTTGAATTCGTTACCTATATACAGCTTGCGAGCCGGAATCTATTGGAATTGATCAATGATGTACTCGACTTTTCGAAGATTGAAGGCGGTCATGTTCAGCTTGAAAAATCTCCGACATCGTTGAGTGAACTTCTTGACTCGGTATCCGTACTAATCAGCCAGCGAGCACGCGAAAAAGGCATTGGGTATGAGGTAAACGTAGCCAATGGCCTACCCAATATCGTTGAGACGGATCAGCTTCGACTTACGCAAATCCTTCTGAATGTTTGCGGAAATGCGGTCAAATTTACCGAAAATGGAAAAGTAAGTTTGACTGTAACAGTGGCGTCGCCAGTTGTAAATGAGTACCAAACCTTGCAGTTCAAAATTGAAGATACCGGTATCGGAATTGCAACGGAAAAACTGGATGAGATTTTCGATCGATTTGTGCAGGCTTCAGAAAGCACGACCAGACTTTTTGGAGGAACAGGTCTCGGGCTTAGTATAGTTAAGTCTCTTGTCGGATTATTGGACGGAACCATTGAGGTACATAGCGAAGCGCAGAAGGGAACTCAGTTTGTAATTCGCTGCCCTGTCAAAATATTACCCGATGACACCTATGAGGGGAAAGATCAATCCCTAAAAACATCTGAAACGAAACTGCCCAAACTTCACGTGCTGGTTGCAGAAGATAATATCCTGAATCAGAAACTTCTTCGTGCCATATTTGAACGACTCGGACTGGATTTCACCATCGCTAACAACGGTTATGAGGCTGTACAACTATTGCAACAGGAAAATACCTTCGATCTGGTGATTATGGATTTGCAGATGCCGGTCATGGATGGGTACACGGCTATTAAAAAAATAAGAAAGGAGATCTCGGAAAACATCCCGATCATCACCATGACCGCACATGCGCTTGTGGGTGAAAAAGAAGAGTGCCTGAGCATCGGAGCCAACAGCTATATTTCTAAGCCCTTTAAGCAGAATGAACTTATCAGCACAATTCTTTATGTGACAGGAAAAGACGCTGCGCCTGAAAATGAGAATAAAAAAGTAACAATACAAAAAACACCACCTATGCTTAACAGCACTTTAAACCTTACCTACCTGAATGAAATTACCGGTGGCAGTGAGGAACTTCGTGACGAATTGATATCAATGTTCGAGTCTGAAAGTACGACTC